>SFHU01000116.1 GCA_004555535.1 Clostridiales bacterium | reverse complement strand
TGATAGGCGACGACCGCCTCGCCGGAGGAGCCCGTCTTGAGCACCGTGCCGACCAGGCCCTCCCGCAGGATGCCGTAGCCGCGGATGGACGGATCGTCGAGCTTGTAGCTGTAGCGCGCGACAACGCTCGGCGTCGGGCCGAGAATGTGGTTGTTGCCCTCGATGGTGTGGACGGTGTAGCTGCCGTCCGCCTCCTGCGTCACGAATTCGACAATGCCCACGTGGTCGAGCCGGTTGTACTTGTACCACTCGATGTAGATCAGGTCGCCGGGCTGGGGCACATAGGGCCTGTCCGCGACGCGCACGCCGTCGCTCAGGTAGAATTGCTCGCCCGCGTTTTTGAGCGTGCCGCTCACGGCAACGTAGCGCCCCTGCTCCGCAAACCAGGCCGCGCCCTCGTCACAGGAGGTCTGCATCGGATACGCCTTGCCGAGCATCGACAGACCGTAGACCTCATCCGCGCGGCTGACGCACCAGGAGACAAACTCTGAGCACCACTCGCCGTAGGCGCTGCCGCCCCACTCGCCGTATTTGCTGTAGCCACCCTTTGTGGCGGAGTAGCCCAGCTCGCTGACGGCCACCGCCAGCAGGGAATCCGCGCGCTCATCGGCACAGGCGCAGGCGCCCGTCGCCAGCAGCAGAAGGGTCAGCAGCAAAGCCAGCCATCTTTTCATGAACATCCTCCCGAGATCGTGTGTGTTTCGATGCTGTTTCCGGCGCCCGCAGGCGCATGCTTTCCTTAAACAGACGATGGGCCGCGGCGTTTTCTTCCCGCCCGGCGGGAAATCAGAGCCGGCAGTCGGCCTCCTGCGCCCATTGCGCCGCGGAGAACGCGCGCCAGGGCGCCCCGTCCGCGGGCGGCGGCGCATCAAAGCTGAGCATTTCCTTCTTCGTCGGATGCTCGAGGCCCAGATGCGCGCCCCAGAGCGCAATCTGTTCCCCGGGCCGCCCGCCGCCATAGCGCGCGTCGCCCCAGATCGGCATGCCGGCATGGGACAGCTGCACGCGGATCTGATGCGAACGCCCGGTATAGAGCTTCACGCGCAGCAGCGAAAGCCCCTCCGCCTGCGCGACACGGACAAAGCACAGCTTGGCGTCCTTCGCGCCCGGCGTGCCTGCCGGCACGGCGCGCACGGTGTTCGTGCGCTCATCCTTGAGCAGCCAGTCGCGCAGCTCCCCGCTTTGCGGCGGATCTCCCCGCACAGCGGCGACATATTGCCGCGCGAGCGTCTTTTCGCGCACCTGCGCGCTGAGCCTGTCCGCCGCCTTGCTCGTCCTCGCCAGCACGACCAGCCCACCGACCGGCCTGTCGAGCCTGTGCACCAGCCCGAGATAGACCGCGCCGGGCTTGTGGTAGGCCTCGGCGATATACGCCTTCATCAGGCTGTGCAGGTCGGGGTCGCCGGAGGCATCCGCCTGCGTGGGCATGTTCGGCGGCTTGACGACGACCAGCAGGTGATTGTCCTCATAGAGGATTTGAACGCCGTGGTATTCCAAAGCTGCCGCTCCTTTATCTCGTTGCACCGATTTGTGTCTGAATCTTTTCTTTGCGAATCAAACCCGTTTCAATCGTAGGCTGCTTCGCAGCCTGCTCTGAAACTGCCTTTTCTTTGATTTTTCAGGATACGTTGGGCTGCCGCCCAAACCTGCCTGAGGGATTTCATCCCTCAGACTCCCTTCTTCGCTTCGCGCTTATATTCGTTCCCAGCGACCGCTCGCGCCGCAGGGCAGTACGCCGCCCGCCGTCACGGGCAGGCCGACCTCATCGGCCGTCATCCGGCCGCCGAAGCGCGGGGTGACGCACATGTCGATCATGTTGCCCAGCACGCTCGCCTGGAAGCCCGTCGTATATCCGTTGATCAGGAAGAACAGCGGATCGTCCGAGAGCGCCTCCGACGCCGCCTTGACCAGGCCGTAGAGCTCGTTTTCGAGCTTCCAGACCTCGCCGCCCGGGCCGCGCCCATAGGAGGGCGGGTCCATCAGGATGCCGTCGTAGAAGTGCCCCCGGCGCGCTTCACGGCTGACGAACTTGAGCGCGTCGTCGAGAATCCAGCGCGTCCTGTCCTCCGGCACGCGGCAGAGCTCGCGGTTTTCCCGCGCCCACTGCATCATACCCTTCGCCGCGTCGCAATGGCAGACCTGCGCCCCGGCCATCGCGCAGGCCATCGTCGCGCCGCCGGTGTAGGCGAAGAGGTTGAGCACGCGCACCTCGCGCCCCTGGGCCTTGCGCTCGCGCACGAGGCCGCTCATCCAGTCCCAGTTGACGGCCTGCTCCGGGAAGAGGCCCGTGTGCTTGAAGCCCGTCGGCCGGACGTAGAATCTCAGATCGCGGTATCCGATCACCCAGCGCTCGGGCAGCTTCGTGAAGAATTCCCACGAGCCGCCGCCCTTCTCGCTGCGATGGTAATGTGCCTGTGCCTTGCGCCAGAGCGACGGATCGCGCGCCGGCCAGATCGCCTGCGGATCGGGGCGGCGAAGATAGACGTCGCCCCAGCGCTCCAGCTTTTCGCCGCCGCCGCAGTCGAGCACCTCATAGTCCTGCCATTTGTCTGCTAAAAACATCTTGTATCCTCATCTATTCTGAATCATTCCGTCCTGATAACAAAGCGGGGTGTCACGCTCTCGGCCATCCGAAAACAACGCCCCTTCCGCCAGCTTCCAAAACAGCCCCGGGTGCAGGGGCGCACCCCTGCTCGTTTCAAGGGGGTGGGGGAGTCCAGAGGGTGGAGGGGGGAAATCGAAATCCCCCCTCCGCCTTCTGGCCCGCGGAGCGCGTACCCTTATGCTTGCGGGCAAGCATCCGAATTCTTAGGATTCAAGCATCCGAATCCTGAGATTCAATCATCAAAAGAACCGCTTGAGCCGATCCCTCTGCCCCTCCATCATATCAGAAAGCACGCCCTCTGTATAGAGCAAATCGACGCCGGCAAGCGCGGGATCGCATTCAAGCGCCTCGCGCAGCGCGTTGCGGCTGCCGGTCGCGCCGGCCTCCGCGTAGAGCAGGTTGCACAGGCTGAGCTGCTCGAGCACGTCCTCCAGCTCGACAGGCACCTCGACGGCGTAGCCCTGCGCGCCGGAGGCATCCACCTGAGCAGGTCCCTCGACAAAGCGTCCCTCCGTCACGCAGGCAAGCGCGCCGTCGCAGGGCATCGCCAGGCTCTGCACGCGGCATTCGCCCTCGCCCCACAGCGCGCGCAGGATCTCCACGGGCCGCACGCTCACAAGGCCGCTGCGGCGGATCTGGTCCCAGGCCTTGAGGCCCTCCGGGCGCATCGGGCCATGCACGGTCAGCAGCGCGAGGTTGCGCTTGCGCAGCTCGTAATCCGCCAGGCCGACGCCCGAGGAGGGCAGCACCGTGCGCCGCGGACTCAGGTCGGTATCCGCGAGAAATTCATCCTGCGTGACGCGGTCGCCCGCGGGAATCGCGCCGTACCAGTCGATATACTGCGCGGAAAGCTCCTCGCGGCTGTCGCGCTTCATCTCCTCCATGCAGCGAGGGATCAGATCGACGCCCCGCGCCGTGTCGCGCAGCTGCGTCACCCAGGCAAAGTCCGGCAGGCCCGCGCAGGTGATGCGCACGTTGTCCTCCGCCAGGCCCAGATAGAGCGCCAGGCGGCGCTTCGTCTGCTCCGCCGTCGCGCTGACGCCGAGCGTGCGCACGCCGAAAAAGCGCTGCGCACATTCGCAGGCGCGCGCCAGCGGCAGCCCGGAATGGCCGTTGCCGCAGAGGATCAGCAGCGCGTCCGGGCATTCCTGCGCCATCTGCTGCGCCAGATCCGCGATGAAGTCGAGCGCGCGCAGCGTCTGCATCGCGCCGCCGATCCCGCCGCGCAGGCGAACCTGCTTGCCCAGGCCGACGGCGTCCAGCGCCTCAAAGTCCTTTTTCCAGGCCGCCTCGTCAAGGAAATCCGAGCAGAGGATCACCGCGTCGGCGGAAAAGACCGCCTTGTGCAGCTGGGTTGTGTAATAGAAGCGCGCCTCCACGCCAAAGCATTTGGCCAGCGCCTGCGCGCCGCGGGCGGAGAGCTCCGCCATATCCAGCTCGGCATCGACCATCCAGATCTCCACCGGCATGCGGTAGCGCACAAACAGATCCTCGAAAATGGCGGGGGCAAAATGATATGCCCCCGCGCCGGCTACGACAATTTTTTTCATCTTCAATATACTTCCTCGGGCATCGTCGCCCAATACTCCAGGCAGGTCTGCCCGTCCTCCCCTGCGACGACGCGATACAGGGAATACGCCCTGAGCGCCTCTCCATCGCCGGTGAGCGCCGCGTAGCGTTCGTCGATGGCCAGCTCTCCCTCGTCAGGCATGAGCCCCGCGACGAACACGGCGTCATATCCGCCGTCGAGCAGCGCCTGACGAAGCTGCTTGGCATCGCCATGCCAGGGGGCCTCGCGCCAGCTGGTGTCAAAGCGCCCGATGTCCACCATACCGGCCATCGTGTAGTGCAGCTCCACATACTCGTAATCGCCGATGCACAGCAGGCGCACATCCTCCATGCCCGCGAGCTTTTCCTTCAGGAAAGACGTCATCCTGTCGGTTCTGTCCCGCGCCCACACGGTATTGGCGTTGTATTCCCGGGTGACAAAGGTCTTCACCGTCATCTCGGGATGGCTCAGCGGCAGCAGCACGGCCAGCAGCGCGCAGGCCCCCGCGGCGCGCCACGCCGGGCGAAGCGCCCGAAGCTCGCGCAGCAGCAGCGTACAGGCCAGCAGCGCCGTCCACAGCGCGATGAGCATCGTGTAGCGGTCCGCCTCGGAGAGGCGTTCCACCTCCCACGCCTCAAAGAAGAAGCAATAGGAGACGATGATCATCGCCATATACGCGAGGTTGGCCAGCCACACGCCCGCCCACAGCCGCAGCGCGCGCCGCCGGTCTGCGGCGGTGAGCACATGCGCCCCGCACAGCAGCAGCACCAGGCCCAGCACCATGGCGCTCGTCCCAAAGCCGTAGCAGGCGTAAACGCCCGCCTGCGACAGCTGATGCGAGAAGAGAAAATCGACATACCGCCGCAGCACGCTGATGTAAGGCTCGCCCAGCGTGCCGGAAAGCAGCGCGGCGAGGTTTTCCCGCAGGTGTGAGGGCGAAATGACGGCCTCAATCCCCTGCGCCTGACAGTAAAAGCGGTAGAGCACCGTCGGCACAGCGCCGCAGAGCAGCAGCTCTACCGAGGTGCGCAGCTCGCGCCTGCCCCGCACGGCCAGCCTTGCGGCGACGGCCATCAGCAGGAAGACCATGCCGGTGTTCTTGGTCATGGCCAGCATCGCGGCCATCAGCAGGGCTCCGCCCCGGCTTTCCTCCTCCCGAAGGGAATCCGCGGCCAGCAGCGCCATCAGCAGCGCCACAACGGGCTCGCAGAACAGGCGCAGCGCGCCCAGCGGGAAGATGGCCATCAGCGCCAGATACAGCGCCGCGGCGCAGGCCGTCACCCATTTCTCCGCCCGGGAAGCAAGGCCCAGCAGCAGGCCCTCCACCAGCATGGCATAGCCGAAGTAGGCGATGCCGTCCCGGTAGCCCAGAAGGCGGCAGGCCATGGCGGGCAGCATCGCTGTGCCCGGCGGATAGGTAAACTGCACATACGCCGCGCCGCGGCCTGCGCGCGGCAGCTCATCGAAGAGATGGATCGCCTTGATCAGCATCCCCCAATGGCTGTACTCGTCATAGGACAGATAGACCCGATTCGCGCACACCTCATAGAGAAGGAGCGTGCTGCCCAGAAAGATCAGGCAGGGCAGGGTGAAGAAGCCGGCCGCGCGGCGCGGGCTCCTGACGTGCAGCAGCGCATCGATCCAGGCCGCCGCGCTGACCGCCGCCAGCAGCGCCACGCCGGCGGAAAAGGGGAGAAAGCTGCCCACGGCCATCAGAACGAGGCTCTGCGCGCAGAGGGACGCGGGAAGCGTCCGCTCCGGCCGGATGCCCCTGCGGGCATAGACCGATGCGCAGGGGCCCAGCAGAATGAGCGCAAAGACAGCCAGCTTCAGCTTAATCATCGGGTGATCCTTTCTTGGTGCGCTCAGGCCCGTTTCAGGCCTTGCGCACGGAGAGGCTCGCGTCGACGCCGTTGATGCTCCAGTCCTTGGCGTAGGCGCCCTCCGGCGCGCTTCCCGCCGTCACCTCGAGCGCCAGCACGCCGCGCTTGATCGTCTCTTCGTTCTGCGCGACAATGGCGGCGAGCTTCTCGTCCGCGGTGGCCACCGTCACGAGGATGCGGTCGGTGACCTCGAAGCCGGCCTCCTTGCGCATCGTCTGCAGCTTGGAGATGACCTCGCGCGCGAAGCCCTCGGCGATCAGCTCGTCCGTCAGGTTCGTGTCCAGCGCCACGGTCAAGCCGCGGTCGGTCGCCACGACATAGCCCGGCTTCTTCACCGGCGCGGTCAGCACGTCGTCCTTCTCCAGCTCCACGGCCACGCCGTCCAGCTCGAAGCAGAGCGTTTTGCCCGCCTCGAAGTTCGCGACGACCTCGTTGCCGTCAAGCGTCGTCAGCTTCTCGCCGATGGCCTTGAGGAGCTTGCCGTACTTCTTGCCCAGCGTGCGCATCTGCGGCTTGAGCTGATAGGTCATGAACGCGGTCGTGTCGTCGGTGAAGACGGCGTCCTTGACGTTGAGCTCGTCCTCCGCCAGCGCGCACAGATCCTGCGGCAGCGTGACGCCGCTGACGATCATGCGCGAAAGCGGCTGGCGCACCTTAAGGCCGGACTCATTGCGGCAGGAGCGGCCCAGCACGACGACCTCCAGCAGGTCCTTCATGTGGCTCTCCAGCGCCTCGTCGATCATGGAGGCGTCGCAGACCGGGAAGTCCGTCATGTGCACGGAGATCGGCGCGGCAGGATCGACGGAGCAGACGAGGTTGCGATACATGCTCTCGGCCATGAACGGCGTGAACGGCGCGGTCAGGCGGCTCATCGTCTCCAGGATGTGGTACAGCGTCGCGAACGCGGCCTCCTTGTCGCCGGCCATGCCCTTGCCCCAGAAGCGCTCGCGGCTGCGGCGGACGTACCAGTTGGAGAGATCGTCGACGAAGTCCGCCATCTCGCGGGAGGCCTCGAAGATGCGGTAGTTTTCCAGGTGCTCGTCCACGTCGCGCACCAGCGTGTTCAGGCGGGAGAGCGCCCACTTGTCCATCAGCGTCAGCTCCACCTGGTCAAGCGGATGCGCCTTCGGGTCGAACTGATCGATCTCCGCGTAGAGGATGAAGAAGGCGTAGGTGTTCCAGAGCGTGCCCATGTACTTGCGGGTCGTCTCGTCGATCGCCTTGGCGTGGAAGCGGTTGGGCAGCCACGGCGCGGCGTTGTTGTAGAAGAACCAGCGCACGGCGTCCGCGCCCTGCGTGTTGAGCACGGTCCAGGGGTCGACGGTGTTGCCCTTGTGCTTGCTCATCTTCTGGCCATCCTTGTCCTGAACGTGGCCCATGACGATGCAGTTCTCGAACGGATTGGTGTCAAACAGGCAGGTCGAGATCGCCAGCAGCGTGTAGAACCAGCCGCGCGTCTGGTCGATGGCCTCGGAGATGAAGTTTGCCGGGAAGCGGCGCTCGAACTGCTCCTTGTTCTCAAACGGATAGTGCCACTGCGCGAACGGCATCGAGCCGGAGTCGTACCAGCAGTCGATGACCTCCTTCTCGCGGTGCATCTCGCCGCCGCACTTGGGGCAGGTCAGCACAACGCCGTCGATGTACGGGCGATGCAGCTCGATATTGGGGTCGACGTCCCTGCCCAGCTCGCACAGCTCCTGGCGGCTGCCGATGACGTGCACATGGCCGCACTTGCAGGTCCACACCGGCAGCGGCGTGCCCCAGTAGCGCTCGCGGGAGAGGCCCCAGTCAATGACGTTCTCCAGGAAGTTGCCCATGCGGCCTTCCTTGATGTTCTCCGGCATCCAGTTGACGGCGCGGTTGTTGGCGATCAGCTTGTCGCGCACGGCGGTCATCTTGACGAACCAGCTCTGGCGGGCGTAATAGATCAGCGGCGTGTCGCAGCGCCAGCAGAAGGGATAGTCGTGCTCAAACTTCGGCGCCTTGACCAGCAGGCCGCGCTCCTTGAGGTCCGCGAGGACGAGCTTGTCCGCGTCCTTGACGAACGTGCCCGGCCACTTCGTCTCCTCCGTCAGGCAGCCCTGCGCGTCGACGAGCTGCACGAACGGCAGGTTGTACTGGCGGCCCACGCGCGCGTCGTCCTCGCCGAAGGCCGGCGCGATGTGGACGATGCCGGTGCCGTCGCTCATCGTGACATAGCTGTCGCAGACGACGTAGTGGAACTTCGCACCCTCGCGCTCAACCGGGTAGAGCGGCTCATACTCCATGTACTCCAGCTCGCTGCCCTTCATCGTGCGCACGACGACGGGCTCCTCCTCCCGGCCGCCGAAGATGCTCTCCACGAGCGCGCCGGCCATGTAGTAGGTCGCACCCTCGAGGGTCAGCTCGACGTAGTCGTCGTCCGGGTTGACGCACAGCGCGACGTTGCTGGGCAGCGTCCAGGGCGTCGTCGTCCAAGCGACGAGATAGGTGTTCTCCTTACCCACGACCTTGAAGCGCACGACCGCGGAGGTCTCCTCCACGCGCTTGTAGCCCTGCGCAACCTCATGGCTGGAGAGCGCGGTGCCGCAGCGCGGGCAGGGGCACGATCTTGTGGCCCTTGTAGAGCAGGCCCTTCTCGTAGATCTGCTTGAGGCTCCACCACTCGGACTCGATGTAGTTGTCGTCGTAGGTGATGTAGGGGTTCTCCATGTCCGCCCAGTAGCCGACGCGCTCGCTCATCTGCTCCCACTCGGTCTTGTACTTCCAGACGGACTTCTTGCACTCCTTGATGAACGGCTCGATGCCGTACTTCTCGATCTGCGGCTTGCCGTCGAGGCCCAGCAGCTTCTCGACCTCCAGCTCCACGGGCAGGCCGTGGGTATCCCAGCCAGCCTTGCGCAGCACGTCGTAGCCCTTCATCGTGCGGTAGCGCGGGATGATGTCCTTGATGGCGCGGGTTTCGACGTGGCCGATATGCGGCTTGCCGTTGGCCGTGGGCGGGCCGTCGAAGAACGTAAAGGCCGGCGCACCCTCGCGGAGCTTCACGGTCTTCTTGAAGATGTCCTCCCTGCGCCAGAACTCGAGGATCTCCTCCTCGCGCGCGACGAAGTTCATATCGTTTGAGACCTTCTGATACATGTGCTTCCTCCTCCATCCCCTCTCGGGGGAAAAAGTAAAGCAGCCCGTCCGTCATGGGACGAGGCTGCTCGCGGTACCACCCAAATTGGCGC
>SFHU01000115.1 GCA_004555535.1 Clostridiales bacterium | reverse complement strand
CGTCTCGGGCAACCCCAGCAACGAGGCGCTCGACCGGCTCCGCCGCGGCGTCTTCATGGAGGGGGACGAGCGGCGGACCTATCCGGCGGACGTGCGCATCGTGCGCGACGAGAGCCTCTATTCCGACGTGCTGGTGACCATCCACGAGGGGCGGAACCGGCAGGTGCGCCGGATGTTTGACGCGGTGGGGCACAAGGTGCTGCTGCTGCGGCGCGTGCGCTTTGGCCCGCTTCAGCTGGGCGAGCTGCGGCGCGGGGAATGGCGCGAGCTGACGGCGGAGGAGATCGCCGCGCTCAAGGCGCTTTGAACGGCATCATCAACGGACATACAGAGGTGACAGAAATGAAGAGCGATTTGACCTGCCCTGTGGAGGTTGTCAGCGTCAGAATCGGACAGGAGAGCGAAGAATCCGGCAGCAGGGGACAGCTTGTCTGCGTCATTGAGTTCTTCAACCTGTCGGAGAAGGTCATCGACAGCCTGCAGATGAACATCATCGGCTTTGACGCAGAGGGCGGCCGCATCGGCGGCAGGCTCGTGCGCGCGGCGGCCCGGGGCGAGGCGCGCGCGAGGTTTTCCGGCGCGTTTCTGCCGGACCACCTCGAGGGCGCCGAGCGCGTGGAGGCGTCGGTGGAGAAGGTCTGGTTTCAGGATGGCGTGGTCTGGCGGCGGGAGGAGCGCAACGTGCGCGAGTTCACGCCCAACGCGTTGCCGGAGGGCCGCGAGCTGGACCGACTGCGCGCGGTCGCGGGGCCGGATGCGGCGGGCTATGCGCGCGAGGACGATATCGTCTGGATGTGTGTCTGCGGACGGGCGAACCGCACGAGCGACGATCATTGCCGCCGCTGCGAGCGCGAGCGGGAGCAGGTGCTCAGGGACTATTCCTTCGCGGCGATCGATTCGACCGTGGGCCGCAAGGAGCGGCAGCTGGAGCAGCAGACGAGGGACACCCTCCGGCGCAGCAGCGAGGAGACCGCCCGGGAGATGACGCAGGCGCAGCAGCGCGCCCAAAAGCGGCGCAGGCGGCTGACGGCTGTGGTCGTGCTGCTGGCGCTGCTGGCTGCGGGCCTGGCGGCGGCGCGCTGGGGCGTGCCCTATGCGGCCTGCTGGTGGGCGCAGAGGGAGCTTGACGAGGGCCGGGCGGCGGACGCGAAGGAGACGTTCCTCTGGGTTAACGCCTACTGGCCGGGCTTTATGAACGCCGGCGAGCGCGCCCGGGAGGCGGAGCGCCGGATCATCGAGGGCCTTCTTGACGTAGGCACGGACGAGGCCTTCGCTCAGGCGGCAAGCCGCGCGCAGGCGCTGGGCACGCCGGAGGGCGATGCGCTCTATGAGCGCGCCGTGCTTGAGCGCGCGGAGCTGGCGCGCGCGGGCGGCGAGCTTGAGCGAGCAGAGGAACTGCTCAGGCCGCTTGAAAGCAGCGAGGCCGCGCAGGCGATGCTGCGCGAGGTCATCTACGCCATCGCGGAGGCCGCGCAGGAGCGGCTCGACTATAAGGCGGCCATCGAGCGCTTTGCCTCGCTGGAAGGCGAGGGGGACGCGGACGCGCGGCGCGCGGAATGCATCTACCTCTACGGCAGACAGCTGATGCGCGAGGGGCAGTATGCGCTGGCCTGCGAGCAGTTCCTGCAGGTGACGCAGGAGCCGGACGCCATTTCGCTCATCCGCCAGTGCCGCTACGCGCAGGCGCTTGAGGAGCAGGAGGCGGGCGAATACGCTGCGGCAGCGGAGCTCTATGAGAGCCTGGGCATCTACGAGGAAGCCGAGACCCGCGCGAAGCTGTGCCGCTACACGCTGGGCATGCAGGCGCTTGGCGAGGGCGAGCTGGAGACGGCGGCGGAGCAGCTGCGCCTGGCCGGGGACTATGAGGACGCACAGGAGCGCTTTGCCGATGCCGCGCTGACGCTCGGCTCTGCGGCGCTTGCCGGGGGCGACTATGAGGAAGCGGTCCGCTGGCTGGAGCAGCTTGACGGCGACGGCGAGGCGGACGAGCTGCTCAAAGAGGCGAAATACGCCTATGCGCAGACGATGGAGGAGGCCGGTCGCAGCGAGGAGGCGGCGCTTCAGTACGCGGAGCTGGGCAGCTATGAGGATGCCGCGCAGCGCCGAAACGCCATCGAATACGCGCTGGCCGTGCGCGATATGGAGCGCGACCCCGAGGCGGCGCTTGCTCGCTTTGAAAACCTGGGCAAGTATCAGGACGCGAAGGAGCAGGCGAAGGCCTGCCGCTATGCGCTCGCCGCGGCGGACTTTGAAGCGGGCGATTACGACATCGCGCTGGAGCGCTTTGAGGCGCTGGGCGACTATACGGACAGCGCGGGCCAGGCGATGCGCAGCCGCTATGCGCTGGCGAAGCAGCTGAGCAGCGAGGCGCGCTACGACGAGGCCGCGGCGCAGTTTGAGGCCTGTGGCGTCTATCTGGACGCGGAGAGCCTGGCGATGGTCGCGAGCTACGACGCGGCGGCGGCACTGGAGGAAAAGGGACAGTACCAGGAGGCGGCGTCGGCCTTTGCCGCGCTGGGCAGCTATGAGGATGCGAAAGCGCGCACGGCGGCCTGCGAGACGGCCTGGCTGGGCGCGACCTACACGGCTGCGCGGCTGGACATGCAGAATGGCGACTATGCCAGCGTGATTGCCGGGCTGGAGGACGTCTGGCAGGAGGCGCTGCCGCAGCGCTATGCGGATATTCCGAGGATGTACGAGGACGCCTGCCTGACCTATGCGCAGAGCCTGATCGACGCGAAGAGGCCGCTTGACGCGCTGCCTGTGCTCGAGCGGATTCCCGACAACACGAAGGCAGAAAAGCTGCTGGATGCGTATGTCTACAGGATCATCGGCCGCTGGAAGGACACACGCGGCACGGAATACATCTTCCGCCGTGACGGAACCTGCTGCATTGCGGGCGAGGAGCGCTACTTCGGCGGCAGCAACTATGACATCACGCTGGGCGACGCGCCCTATCCGACCTCGGCGGGATTTGGTGTGGTCAGCCTGCGCAATCAGACGCTGACGATCAAGGACAGGGCGGCAGGCACCACGCTGCGCCTGACGTACCTGGGCGAGCCGACGGAGAAGGAGGAGCCTGACGGAGCGGAAGAAGCGCAGAGCGCGGAGGCGGCGCAGACGCCGGAGGACGACGGTTCGGAGGAACAGGGACAGTGAAGAAACGGGATATCCTGATCATTGGCGCGCTGCTGCTCGCGGCGCTCGCGCTGTACCTGTTCGCGCAGGCTTCGTTTGGCGGGGAGGCGAGCACCGTCGTCGTCACGGTGGACGGCGAGGTCGTGCTGCGCAAGCCGCTCGCGGTGAACGACACCTATGAGATCCGCCAGGACGACGGCTCGGTCAACGTGATCGTCGTGGAGAACGGATCGGTGTACATGAAGGAGGCCAACTGCCGCGACGGACTGTGCATCCATCAGGGGAAGATGCGCAGCGCCGCCAAGACGATCGTCTGCCTGCCGCACAGGCTGACCGTCAGCCTCACCGGCGAGCCGATTGACACGCAGAACGACGATTTGGATGTGATTATTTCATGAACCCCTTCAAGGCATGGCTTGAGGACGCGCGGCGCGCGCCGGATGTGCGCCATGTGGACACCTGCGACGGCATCCGCGCGATGGCGATTCTGATCGTCGGCTGGTTCCACATCTGGCAGCAGTCCTGGCTCTATCCGTCGCTGACGGTCTTGGGCCGGGAGATCAGCTTTGATCCGCTGGTGCGCTCGGGCTACATGTGGGTGGATCTCATGATCCTGATCAGCGGCTTCTGCCTGTTCCTGCCGTGGCTGCGCGCGCGGGAGGAGGGCAGGCCGCTGCCGGCGACGGGCGATTTCTACGCGCGACGCCTGATGCGCATCGAGCCCTCCTATCTGCTGGCGCTGGCGATCATGGCGGCCGTGGCGATGGCGACGGGCGCATACAGGAGCCGGGTGGACATGGCGCAGGATCTTCTGGCACACCTGACCTACACGCACACGTTTTTCTACAAGACCTACTACGCGACGCCGCTGGGCGGCGCGCTCTGGACGCTGGCCATCGAGATGGAGTTCTATCTGCTCTTTCCGCTGCTGGCGCGCGCGTTTCTGCGCCTGCCCGCGACGACGCTCGCCGCGATGGTGGGCGTCTCGCTCGCGTTCCGCGGCTGGGTTGCTGCAAACGTAGAGGACGTCAGCCTGTATTTCAACCAGCTGCCGGCCTATCTGGATACGTTTGCGCTGGGCATGGCGGCGGCATATGCGCATGTGCGCCTGTCCGGAAAGCGGCATGGCGCGCTGCAGCGGCTGCTGTGCTCGGCGCTGAGCGTGCTGATGCTGATGCTGCTCTGGCGGGTCGCCAGGAGGCAGGCCTCCTGCCCCGGCACGGAGGCCATTCGCCTGGGGCAGATGGCGAACAGGCTTTCGATAGGATTGCTGGGCGCGGGGCTGCTGCTCTGCTCGGCCCATGCGGGCCTACTGCTGCGCAGGGTGTTTTCCAACCCGCTGACGCGGTTTGTCTCGTCGGTTTCGATGCAGTTTTACATCTGGCATCAGACGATGGCCGTCTGGCTGCTTCAGTCAGGGCTGATTCCCAGCCAGTCGGCGACGCCGAATTACGACGGCGAGCACGCCTGGCAGCTCGCCTTCACGGCGGCCTGCTTCATCGGCGCGTTTGCCGTGGCCGCGCTGCTGACCTACGCCTTTGAGCGACCGGCGGCGAAGGCGCTTGGGCGATGGTGGGACGCGCTGCGCGGCAGGGCCGGAAAAGAAAAAGGAGCATAAGCATGCTGCATATCGGTTGTCATCTCTCCTGCTCAAACGGCTATCTCGCGATGGGCAGGCAGGCGCTTACGCTGGGCGCCGATACCTTTCAGTTTTTTACGCGCAATCCGCGCGGCGGTTCTGTCAAACCCTTTGATGCGGCGGATGCCGAAGCACTCGTCAGCTTGATGCAGGAGCATCATTTTGCGCCCATCGTCGCGCATGCGCCCTACACGCTCAACGCCTGTGCCGCGGACGAAGGGCTGCGCGATTTTGCGAAGCGGACGATGCGGGAGGACCTCGAGCGGCTCGAGTATATTCCCGGCGTCATGCTGAATTTTCATCCGGGCAGCCACGTCAAGCAGGGCGCGGAGACGGGCGTGCGCCTGATCGCGCAGATGCTTGACGAGGTGATCACGGACGATATCCACACGCCCGTGCTGCTGGAGACCATGGCGGGCAAGGGCAGCGAGGTCGGCCGCAGCTTTGAGGAGCTGCGCGCCATCATGGACAGCTGCCGCGTCGGGGACAGGCTGGGCGTCTGCCTGGACACCTGCCACGTCTACGATGCGGGCTATGACGTCGTGGGCCGGCTGGAGGACGTGCTCGGCGAGTTTGATCGGGTCATCGGCTTTGAGCGCCTGCACGCGATTCACGTCAACGACAGCAAGAACCCCATGGGGAGCCACAAGGACAGGCACGAGAAGATCGGCGAGGGGAGCATCGGCCTGGAGGCGATGACGCGCATCATCACCCATCCGCGGCTGCGCCATCTGCCCTTTGAGCTGGAGACGCCCAACGAGCTGGACGGCTATGCCCGGGAGATCCGGCTGCTGCGTGCGGCCTATGATGAGGCGCTGAAGGGGGAAGAGGCATGAGTGAAACGCAGATTCATTCTGTCGGCCTGATCGGGCTGGGCGCGCTGGGCGTGCTCTTTGGCGAGCGGCTGCTCTCGGGCGGCGCAAAGCTGACCGTCATCGCGGACGAGGCGCGCGCCGCGCGCTGCCGCAGGGAGGGCGTGACCTGCAACGGGAGGCCCGTTTCGTTTGACATCGCGACGCCCGCGCAGGCCAGGCCCGTCGACCTGCTGATCTTCGCGACCAAGGCGGGCGGTTTGAGCGTGGCGATGGAGACCGCGGCAGCGTTTGTCGGGGAAAAGACGCTGCTGCTCTCCGTGCTCAACGGCGTGAGCAGCGAGGAGGCGATCGCCGCGCGCTTTGGCGCTGAGCGGGTGCTCTACTGCACGGCGCAGGGCATGGACGCCGTCAAGGTCGGCCCGGCGCTGACCTATGATCATTCGGGGCAGATCGTGCTGGGCGAGCGCGAGCCGGGGCCTGTCAGCGCCCGTGTGCAGGCGGTCGCGGACTTTCTGAACGCGCACGGCGTGAAGGCAGAGCCCGTGGAGGACATGCTGCGCCGCCAATGGGGCAAGCTGATGCTCAACGTCGGCGTCAACCAGGCGGTCATGGTCTTTGAGGGCGACTATGGAACGGTGCAGCGCCCGGGCAGGCCGCGCGAGGTGATGCTCGGCGCGATGCGCGAGGCGCAAGCCGTCGCGGCTCTGGAGGGCTACCCGATCAGCGACGCGGAGTTTGACGCCTGGGTCGCGCTGGTCGATTCCCTGTCGCCTGCGGGCAAGCCGAGCATGCGCCAGGACGGCGAGGCGCACAGAAGAAGCGAGGTGGAGCTCTTCGCCGGGGAGATCGTCCGCCGGGCGCAGCGGCATGGCCTCGATGTCCCCGTGAACCGGTGGCTGCTTGATACGGTCAGGGCGATGGAGGCGGCGTACTGAGCGGCGCAGGCAATCTGTGGATTTTTTCCGGAAAAAAGAGGAAACCGGCACGCCGTGCCGAATTAGATACAAAATGGAAATGCCTGTGCAAACCGCACGGGCTCCTCTTTTTATACGGTAAAATGATTGACGGAACTAACATCTCCGTCTCTTCCGGGAGAAGACCAAAAGAAGCCCCTGGCGCCTGAAGGTTCCTGAGCCGCGGGAGATGCAAGAAAGGATGACCTTAATATGCTGACAAAATGGCTGGAAAGCAGAATTGAAAAGGGCGGGAGCCTTAAGGACGAGCGCGTGCGCAGCGCCTACGGCAAGGCGGCGAGCATGGTGGGCATCGGCTGCAACGTGCTGCTCTTCGCGGGCAAGCTCGTCGTGGGCACGCTCAGCGGCTCCGTGGCGATCACGGCGGACGCGGTGAACAACCTGTCGGACGCCTCCTCGAGCATCGTGAGCCTGCTGGGCTTCAAGCTGGCCGACCGGCCTGCCGACGCCGAGCACCCTTACGGCCATGGCCGCTACGAATACCTCTCCGGGCTGATGGTCGCCGTGATGATCCTCGTCATCGGCGTGGAGCTGCTCAAGAGCAGCTTTGAGAAGATCCTCTCGCCGACGCCCGTGCTCTTCAGCTGGGCGACCGTGCTCGTGCTGGCGGCGTCCATCGCCGTCAAGCTCTGGATGGCGATGTTCAACCGCAAAATCGGCAGGAAGATCGATTCGCAGACGCTGATGGCGACGGCGGATGACAGCCGCAACGACGTGATCTCGACCGGCGCCGTGCTCTTGGCGACGCTGATTGCGCACTTCACCGGGCTGACGCTCGACGGCTACATGGGCCTCGCGGTCGCGGCGTTTATCCTTGTGAGCGGCTTCGGACTCGTGCGCGACACGATCGACCCGATGCTCGGCTCCGCCCCCTCCCGGGAGGAGGTCGAGCAGATCCGCAAGAAGATCATGACCTATCCCGGCGTGCTGGGCACGCACGACCTGATGGTGCACGACTACGGCCCGGGGCGCAAATTCGCGAGCGTTCACGTCGAGATGTCCGCCAGCGAGGATCCGCTCGTCAGCCACGACATCATCGACAACATTGAGCGCGACTTTCTGCACGAGCAGAAGCTGCACCTGGTCGTGCACTACGACCCGGTCGTCACGGACGACCCGCGCGTGCCGGTCATGCGCGCGTTCATCGCCGAGCTGGCGGCGGCGATCCATCCGCAGATGACGATTCACGACCTGCGCATGGTGCCGGGCAACACGCACACCAATGTCGTCTTTGACTGCGTGGTGCCCTACGAGCTCAAGATGCCGGAGGAGGAGATCCGCCGCCGCATCAGCGAGGGCGTCTCGGCGCAATACCCGAATTATTATTGCGTTATCACGACGGAGCGCAGCTTCATCAGCGCCGCGCACTGACAGACGGCTCCCCTGGCTTGAAAGGGGAGCTTTTTCTGTGGTATAATAGAGCCCTCAAAAAGGGAGCGAGAGAACATGAAACAGGGCAAGCTGGAAGACAGGCTGCAGATGCGCAGGCTGACCACGGATGACACAGCGCAGTACAATGCGCTGCTTCGGTATGCGTTTCAGGTGACGGACAGCGAGCTGGCCTCGCTGGGATGGAACCAGAAGGAGATGGAGAAATCCAAAAAGCCCGTGCTCAAAAAGACGGAGTCCTTCGGATGGTTTGACGGGGACAAGCTGGCCTCGCAGATCAGCGTCTATCCGATGCAGGTCAACCTCTTCGGACGGATGTACAAAATGGGCGGCGTCACCGGCGTGGCGACCTATCCCGAGTACACGGGACGCGGACTGATGAGCAAGCTGATGAAGCAGGCGCTTGACAACATGCGCGACAACCACCAGAGCGTCTCCATGCTCTTTCCCTACCTCGTGCCGTATTATCGCAAGAAGGGCTGGGAGATCGTCTCGGACAAGATGACCTACACGATCAAGGATACACAGCTGCCCAAGCGGCGCAAGGTCGGCGGCATGGTCGAGCGCGTGACGATCGACAACGAGGACATCCGGAAGGTGCACGACGCCTTTACGCGGATACGCCACGGCGCGCTCAAGCGCAACGAGCTGGAATGGGAGGAATACTGGCGCTGGGAGGCGGACGACGTGCTCGTCGCGGTCTACTACGACGCCGACGAGGAGCCGACCGGCTACCTGGTCTACTACATCGCCAACGATGTCTTTCGCATCAAGGAGCTGGTGTATATC
>SFHU01000114.1 GCA_004555535.1 Clostridiales bacterium | reverse complement strand
ATTGCCTGCCGTCGCTTAACAAGAACTGGTTCTCCGGCTTCAACGCCGTCCTCTTCACCATGACCTTCGCCTGCACGAGCAACCACATGCTCTTCCTGCGCAACGCCATCCGCGGAATCGACTACAACACCGTCGAGGCGGCGCGCAACATGGGCGCCAAGCCCTTCACGGTTCTGCGCAAGGTCGTCCTGCCGACGCTGCTGCCAACGCTCTTTTCCCTGACCGTCATGACCTTCATCACGGGCCTGTGCGCCATGTCCGCGCCAACCCTGCTGGGCTATGACTCGATCAACCCGGAGATCGTCCGATTGGCGGGCTCATCGACTGCGGATGAAGCCTTCCCGCAGGCGCGCGCCGCGCTCCTTTCGATCATCCTGGCGCTCTTCACCATCCTCCTTCTGAGCGTCCTGAGCGCCTATGAGCGCAAGGGGCATTACCTCTCCGTCAGCAAGACCAAGGCGAAGCTCGTCAAGCAGAAGATCATCAACCCCGTCGCCAACGCGCTGGCGCACATCTACGCCTATGTGCTCTTCGTGATCTACATGACCCCGGTCGTGATGATCATCCTCTTCGCGTTCCAGAATTACCCTGCCATCCGCTCCAAGACGCTGGATGTGCACAACTGGACGCTCATCAACTTCTTCGGCACGCAGGATTATGAGTACATGACGACCCGCGGCAAGCTCAAGACGCGCACGGGCGCGATCTCCGGCCTCTTTTCCAACGCCGATACCGTCGGCGGCATCCGGCTGAGCTTTGTGATGTCCGCCATCGCGGCGGCGCTGGCCTGCGTGATCGTCGTCGTCGCGGTCAACTACATCTTCAGCCACAGGAACAAGAAGAGCGCGACCGTGCTGGAGTACAGCCTGCTCTTCCCCTGGCTGCTGCCGACCATCCTGATCTGCTATTCCTACAGGACGTTCTTCAACTCCGAATCCGTCTGGTATGTGTTGGGCAACAACCTCTACATGCGCGAAAACGTGCGCTTTCTGATCGTCATGGCCTATACGGTCGTCAAGATCCCGTTCGCGCTGCGCATGATCAAGGCCGCGTTCTACGGCATTGATGAGGAGCTCGAGGATGCCGCGCGCAACCTGGGCGCAAAGAAGCTGATGACCTTTGTGCGCGTGAAGCTGCCCATCATCATGCCCAGCGTGCTGGCCGTCTTCGCGCTCAACTTCAACGCGCTGTTCACCGAGTACGACATGTCCGCCACGTTCCACTCGAGCTACGGCAAGTCCTACGCCATGGTCATCCAGAACATGTGCGCTGAGGAGGGCCGCGACGGCTACAACGTCAACGCCTCCGGCAGACGCTGCGCCTCGACCGTGTTCATCATGGTCGTCTCCGGCATCATCCTCTACCTCGTCTACGGCGTCGGCGCGCGGGATCTCGGCGAGCGCCTTGAGGCAAGGGAACGCCGGCACAAACGGATTCAAAAGATCCGCAGCGCCCTGCCCGGCCACAAACGGAAGCACGAGGGCAAGCCCGTTCCCGACACATGATGCTTCTCCATGCGGTGCGCATTTCTTTGGGATGCGCGCCGCTTTTGTGCGTTCTCCTGCCGCATTACGGGCTGCTTGGCGGTCTGTTCGCTCCGCTCTACGCCGTCGGTAAAAAATACGAATAATTGGGCTTGCGCCTCTTGACCTGTACGCCGCGTACAGGTTTATACTAGCTCATACAGGAAGACCGATTTCCTCTTCCTGAGCAAAAAGGAGGCCGCATCATGCGCATCAGCGAAGCCGCGCAGGCCGTCGGATGTACGCGCCGCGCGATCAAGTATTATGAGGAGCAGGGTCTGCTCCCCGTCGTCGACCGGGAGGAGAACGGCTATCGCGACTACTCCGACGAGGATATCCGCATCCTCCACGAGATTCAGGCCTACCGCAAGCTCGGCATCTCCATCGATGACATCCGCCGCCTGCTCAAAGGAGGCGGACAAGACGTGCTGGACGCCGTCCTTTCGCGCAAGCGCCAGGAGCAGCAGGCCCGACAGGAGGAGATCGACGCGCTGGAGGCCTTCATTCGCCGGCGCGACGCACCCTTGCTCGACGAGGCGCTCGATTTTGAGACGATCGCGCAGGCCATGCGCGCCCAGCTTCCCGGGGTTTTCGGGCGCTACCTCGCCGCGCATTTCGCGCCCTATCTGCAGCTGCGCATCACGACTGATGAGCAGAAGCAGGCCTATCAGACCATTCTCGCCTTCTGGGATGATCCAGGGCTGCGCCTGCCGCTGCTCTTTCGTCTCTCCATGCGCCTGTCCGGCCTCTCGGGTGCAGCTGCGAATATCTCTGCCGCTCAGATGGATGCGCAGCTTCAGGCAATGCTCCATCCCGACGAGGCCGCCTATGCGCGCCTCAAGGCGCAAACGCTGCGCACCGTCCGCCTGCGGGAAAACCCGCTGATCCGCTATTCCCCTGTTGAGCTCGCAAAGCGTCAGATGCTGCGCGCCCTGCAAACCTGCGGCTACAACGACGTGTTCATCCCCGCCATAAAGCGCCTGTCGCCTGCCTATCGCGCCTATCACGACGCGCTTCAACAGCTCAATGAGCGCCTCTGCCGGGATCTCGGGCTGCATTACGACGCGAACTGGAATCTGGTCGTCAGGAAACAGGACAAATAACCCTTTCCCAAACCACAAGAAAAGGACGCTTCCTCGCTTCGGAAACGTCCTTTTTGATTGCACTCTGGATGGATTACTTCGCCATCTGGATCTCGTCCACCCACTGCTGATAGAGGCCCTCGGCGTTGATCTGGTCGATCAGCTCCTGGATCTTCGCGGTCAGGGTGTCCTCGCCCTTGACACTGGCGATGTAGTTGCCGCCCTCAAAGTCGAAGGCAAACTCGGCGACCTCGAGATCGTCATTCTCGGCCAGCACGCTGTCATACACGGTCTTCGGTACGGCCAGCGCGTCGACGCGGCCGGTCTTCACCATGTTGACGCCGTCCGGGATCTTGGTGACCAGCTCGAGGGTCGCGTCGGGAAGCTGCTCCTCGACCATGATCTGCTGGTTGGTGCCGTTCTGCGCGGCGACGACCTTGCCAGCAAACGCCTCGGGAGAATTGTAGGTCGCGCCCTCGCCCTTCTTGACGAGCAGGCCTTGGTCGCCCTCGTTCCAGTAGATGCCGGTGAGGTCCATGCGGTTGGTGCGCTCCTCGTCGTAGGTCAGGCCCGCGACGACGAGGTCGACGTCCTTCTGGCCGACCGCCGCGAGGCAGGCGTCAAACGCCATCGGCTGAATCTCAAGCTCGACGCCCAGCTGCTCGGCCATCCACTGCACCATCAGAATATCGGTGCCGACGATGTCCCCATTGTCGTCGATGTATTCATACGGCGGCCAGTCCGGGCTGGTCGCGACGACGAGCTTGCCGGCGGCGAGGATATCGTCCAGACGGTCGGCCAGCGCCAGAGAGCAGGTCATCACGAGCATCACGGCGAGCACAAGCGCAAGAATTTTCTTCATGATCGTTTCCCTCCTGAAATTCCATCCGCGGCGCAGCAGGCGCCGCAAAAATGATAGTGCTATTTTACGCCCGGGAAACGCATATGTCAAGTGAATATTCTGCATAAAAATGCTTTATTTTTCGTCGGGTATTCAGAATTTGATGGTTTTTTCAAAGAAAGTGCTTTTTTCGGTTGTGTTGCCACCTTAGTTGTGATAGAATATGAGCATTGCTTTTTGGAGCATGTCTGACGATTTACTTTCACTGTGGAAAGGCGTGAATAATTATGCCCGAGCTAAGCCATCGTGTTCAGACGTTTACCGATTCCGTCATCCGCCGAATGACCCGCATCAGCGACGAGGTCGGCGCAATCAATCTCTCCCAGGGTTTTCCGGATTTTCCCCCGCCCAAGGCGATCACAGACCGTCTGCGCGAGGTAGCCGATGAGGGCCCGCACCAATATTCCGTGACCTTCGGCGCGGAGAATTTCCGCGAAGCCCTCGCCCGCAAGCAGGGCCGCGCCTATGGCCGCACCATCAATCCCGATACCGAGGTGCTCGTCACCTGCGGCGGCACCGAGGCCATGATGAGCGCGATGATGACCGTCTGCAATCCCGGCGACAAGGTCATCGTCTTCTCCCCTTTCTACGAGAATTACGGCGCGGACGCGATTCTCTCCGGCGCGGACCCGATCTTCGTGCCGCTCGTCCCGCCGGCGTTCGATTTTGACCGCGACGTGCTGGAGGACGCCTTCCGCCAGCATCCCAAGGCGATCATCGTCTGCAACCCCTCCAATCCCTGCGGCAAGGTCTTTACCAAGGAGGAGCTGCTCTTCATCGGCGGCCTGTGCAACCGCTATGACGCCTACATGATCACTGACGAGGTCTATGAGCACATCGTCTTCGCGCCGTATCATCACACCTATGCCGGCGCGCTTCCGGAGATCGCCGACCGCGTCATCTGCTGCTCCTCGCTCTCCAAGACCTATTCCATCACGGGCTGGCGTCTGGGCTACCTGATCGGCCCTGCCAACGTCATCGAGGCCGCGAAAAAGGTGCATGACTTTCTGACCGTCGGCGCCGCAGCTCCCCTGCAGGAGGCTGCCGTCGTCGGCCTCAACTTCCCGCAGAGCTATTATGACGAGCTGACCGCGCTGTACACGAAGAAGCGCAACCTCTTCCTCGACGGCCTTGACCGTATCGGCCTGCAGCACACCGTGCCGCAGGGCTCCTATTTCGTGATGGTCGACATCAGCGAATTCCAGAGGCCCGGCATGCACTTCTGCGGCAGGAGCGACATGGAGTTCTGCGAGTGGATGATCCGCACGGTCGGCGTCGCCGCGGTGCCGGGCTCGAGCTTCTTCCGCGAGCCTGTCAACCATCTGATCCGCCTGCACTTCGCGCGCAGCGAAGAGACCCTGAATGAATCGATCGAGCGCCTTTCCAGGGTGCCGAAGCTGGTGTAACCCATGTATTTGACCGATCTCGTCACGCTGCCGCGCTTCATCTTCGGGCGCGGCGTCTATGCGCGCTTTCCTGCGCTCTGTGCGCCGCTGGGCACCCGTTTTGCCGTCATCGGCGGAGAAACCGCGATGCAGAAGGGCCTGCCCTCCCTGCGCGCAGCGATCCAAAACGGCGGCCCGGTGCTGCTGGACGCGCTTCCCTTCGGCGGTGCCTGCACGCAGCAGGCCATGGACCGCCTCAGCGGGCAGATCGCGCCGCTGCGCCCCGACTTTCTCGTCGGCATGGGCGGAGGCAAAGCGATCGATACCGCGAAGGGCGTCGCTCATCAGCTGAACCTGCCGCTTGTAGGCCTGCCCACGCTCGTCTCCAACTGCGCGCCGGTCACGGCGCTCTCCGTCGTCTACCGCGAGGATGGCCCGTTCGACCGCTTCCTCTTTTATGACGCGCCGCCCGCGCTGACGATGATCGACCTCACGCTCGCCGCCAACGCCCCCGCGCCATACTTCCGGGCCGCGCTGGGCGATACGCTGGCCAAGCATCTGGAATCGACGTTCAGCGCCAGAGGCGACGAGCCCGGCGTCTCCATCGATCACATGTCGATGATGGGCGTGAGCCTCTCCTCCACCTGCTATGAGCCAGTTCTCCGCTTCGGGCGCGCCGCGCTTGACGAGGTCGAGCGCCACGAGGCTGGTCCCGCGATGGAGCTCTGCGCGCGCAGCGTGATCGTCTCGGCCGGTCTGGTCTCGCTGATGGCGAATGACGATTACAACTGCGCACTCGCACATGCCGTCTGCTATGGCCTGCAGCTCTTCCCCCATGTGGAGCGGGAATTCCTGCATGGCGATCTCGTCGCCTATGGCGCGCTCGTTCAGCTCGTCCTGGACGGGCAGATCGAGCGCGCGCGGGAGCTGCGCAGCTTCCTCGTCAGCCTCGGCACGCCGGTCACGCTCGCGCAGATGCGTGTGCCGCTTGATCGCGCCGCGCTGGATGCCACGCTCGCCGAGGCTACCGAAGGGCCCGACATGGCGCATATCCCCTATCCGATAACGCGAGACATGGTCTATGAAGCCATGGCGCGTGTTGAAACCCTGTAACCCGCTACATGAAGGAGGCATTTCCTTGCTCGTCAACATCGAAAAGCTGCTGGTGAAATACGGCATGAGCTTTGTCAACGGCCTGGGCACAACCCTGCTGCTGGCGCTCGTCGCCGTCGCCGTCGGCTGTGTCATCGGCGCGCTGGTCGCGATCATGCGCCTGTCCAAGTCCCGAGTCCTCAACCTCATCGCCACCGTCTACACCGAAATCATCCGGGACACGCCGCTGCTGCTCCAGCTCTATTTCTTCTATTTTCTGTTGCCGGACCTGCTGCCCGCCCTCAAGCTCTCCAAGTTCACCTGCATCGCCGTCGCGCTGATCATCAACTCCGGCGCGTATATGTCCGAGGTTTTCCGTTCGGGCATTCAGTCGATCGATCGCGGGCAGAGCGAGGCGGCCCGCTCGCTTGGCCTCTCCGCCAGCCAGACGATGATCCGCATCATCCTGCCGCAGGCCTTCAAGAACGTTCTGCCTGCGATGTGCAACGAGTTTGTCGCGATCACGAAGGAGACGTCACTCGCCTCAACCTTCTACGTCGGCGACCTGATGACGCAGTATCAGACGATCTCCGGCAAGACCTACCTCGTCCTGGAGCCGCTGATCATCATCGGCATCATTTACTTCGTCGTCACCTTCACGATGAGCAAGCTCATCGCCGTGCTGGAAAGGAGGCTCAAGACCGATGACTGAGCAGTTTGATTACAAGACCGCCCCCGAGCTCATCCGCGTCGAGGATCTGCACAAGGACTTCGGCCCGCTCAAGGTGCTCGCCGGCATCACGGAGACCATCCACAAGGGCGAGGTCGTCTCGCTGATCGGCCCGTCCGGCTCCGGCAAGTCGACCTTCTTGCGCTGCCTCAACCGGCTCGAAGAGCCGACCTCCGGCCACATCTGGTTTGACGGCGTCGACATCGCGGACAAGTCCGTCAACATCGACCAGCACCGCCAGAAGATGGGCATGGTCTTCCAGCATTTCAACATCTTCCCGCACATGTCTGTCATCGACAACATCACCCTCGCCCCCGTCCTGCTGGGCAAGAAGAGCAAGGACGAGGCCATCGCCCAGGCTGAAGCGCTCCTTGAGCGCGTCGGCCTCTCCGACAAGCGCGACAGCAAGCCGACCCGCCTCTCCGGCGGCCAGAAGCAGCGACTGGCGATCATCCGCGCCCTCGCGATGGAGCCGGAGGTCATGCTCTTTGACGAGCCGACCTCCGCGCTCGACCCGGAGATGGTCGGCGAGGTGCTCGAGGTCATCAAGGCTCTGGCGCGCAACAAGATGACCTGCGTCATCGTGACGCACGAGATGGGCTTTGCGCGCGAGGTCTGCAACCGCGTGCTCTTCATGGACGGCGGCATCATCTGCGAGCAGGGCACGCCGCGGGATCTGTTCGATCATCCGCAGAATCCGCGCACAAAGGACTTCCTGAGCAAGGTGCTCTGATGCGCCTTGAACACATCGTCTCCGCCTCGGATGACGGTCTGATGCTCCAGCAGCTGCTGCGCGGGCCGATGGGCCTCTCTGGGCGCGAGATCCGCACAGCCAAGCAGAGGGACGCCGTGTCGGTCGACGCGGCGCCCTTTTTCAGCAACCAGCCCGTCCGCGAGGGCATGTGCGTGTGTGTGGAGCTGGCGGACTATTCGCCCACCACCTCCTCGCCGCAGGCGCAACCGCTCGAGGTGATCTTTGAGGACGAGGCGCTGCTCGCCGTCTTCAAGCCCGCGCCGCTGCAGTGCCATCCCTCGCCCTCCGCTCCCGGCGGCAGCGACACGCTCGAAGGGCGCGTCTGCGCATACCTGGGCCGCCCCGCGCATCCTGTCCATCGGCTTGACGCGGAGACCACCGGTATCGTCCTCTTTGCCAAGCTTCCCTTCGTCCAGGCGCATCTTCAGCGCCAGATGCAGGTGGGCTCGTTTGAAAAGGTTTATCGCGCCTGGGTCTATGGAACGCCTGAGCCGCAATCCGGCGAGATCGACGCGCCCATCGCCCGCCTGACCGAAGACAGCTTCACGCGCGTCGTCCGTAATGACGGGCAGCGCGCCGTCACGCGCTACGCCGTGCTCCGTGTGTTGTCCATCGGCGGAGAGACCGTCTCCCTCCTCTCGATGCTCCCCCTGACAGGGCGGACGCATCAGCTCCGCGTCCACGCATCGCACATCGGCTGTCCGCTGCTGGGCGATACGCGCTATGCTTCCGGGGAAAGCGCCCGCCTGAGCGACTCGCTCTCCCTTGCGCATCATCAGCTCAGCGCCGTTTCCCTCGCCTTTGTCCATCCCGTGACGCACGCGCGCGTCTCCCTCTCCCATCCCGCTATATTTGACTTCAATCCTTAGCCCGTTCCATCTTCTTCCAGAGCGCCCGGTGCGCTCTGTTTTTTTCTTGTATTGCTCGATTTTTCTCCGCCGCCTCCTCGTCCTTCCAGAACTTGGAATTGGTTACATGGCAATAAAAGAATTTATCCCTTCGTCATGTATGCAGAAGGCGGTCAGGAACGGCCGCTTGAACGCCTTCGCAATGACAAAGGAGGATTCCTGATGCAGAATACCAAGAAGAAGGCGGCTTGCGCCGCGATGCTCTGCATGGCGATGGCGGCTCCGCTCGCCTCGCTCGCCGAAAACGAAATCCGCGTGATCACCTGCGGCACGCTCAACCTGCGCGCCGAGGCGAGCACGGAATCCGCCGTGCTGGGCAAGTATGGCTGGGGGACGCAGGTGCTCGTCAAGGGCATCAACGGCGATTGGGCCAGCGTTGACGTCGGCGGTCAGAGCGGCTACATGTACACCAAGTACCTGGGAACTGAGGGCGAGACGAACGCGGTTCGCTATGTGAACACGAACACCCGCGGGCTCAACCTGCGCGCCACCCCGAACGGCGACATCCTCGGCTCCTATCCACGCGGCACGCAGGTGAAGGTGCTCTCCACCGATGGCGCCTGGAGCAAGGTCAGCGTCGACGGCAGGACCGGCTA
>SFHU01000016.1 GCA_004555535.1 Clostridiales bacterium | reverse complement strand
TCTCTATGAAGAGGAGGGCAATATTCCCCGCAGTAAGATGCTGACGCTGAGCACAATGGTGCTGCTGATGAGCATTCTGTTTGCGTCGGATGCCTTTGCCGCCCACAGGTCCCATTCCTCGCATCGCTCACACTCTTCTCACAGGTCCCATTCCTCACACCGCTCGAGCTCACACAGCTCTCACGGCTCGCATAACTCCCATGGTTCCCATAACTCCCACAGCAACGCCACGCCGCGCCCAACCGCAACGCCCGTGCCCGTTCCGGCTGCAGGCAGTCTGCCGACGCTGCAAACGCCTCAGGCTAACGCCTATCAGGCGGTCAGCCAGCAGACAGGCGTCGCTGCCGCTGCCGCTGTGCCTGCTGCAACGGGCAAGAAGTAATGCATAGGGTGTGTCATATGGAACTGCGTTTTGACAAGAGCATCTACGACAGGCGCGCGTTGCTCAAGGCGGCATTCCGCTTCACGGACAGGTGCTATATCCATCTGCGTCAGGATGAGGCACGGTGGATTGTCTCCTGGCGGGAAAAGGACGGCGCGTCCGTGGACTTTGGAGAGTTTGAAAACGAGCTGATTGCGCAGAACCTGCGTTTGCAGCTTCTTGAGGACAGCGCCGAGCTGCGGAAGATCCTATTGGCGCGGGCGATGGCCTCGACGGTCATTCAGGAGGCGCCCGGGCCATCCGGCGAGGACGACGCCACTGAGCAGGATGAGTCGCAGATTCTGCGGGGATGGTTTGATGAACAATCTTGAGTTTGATCTGGCACTGTATTCCGCCGAGGCTGTCTTTCAGGCTGCCAAGGCGTATGCCGCCATCGCGCAGATCGAGGTGGAGCGGGAGCCGGGCCTTTGCCGGTGCAGCATCCTCCGTTCTACCGCGCCCATGGAGCTGACGGCGCTGGAGTTTGCCAACTATGTGCTGGAGCTTTCCTGCAGGAAGGAAGCGGGCCATGAAGGCAGTTGAAGGCGCACTCCTTCTGCTGATGCTCGTTCTCGGGAGCGTCTGCGCGGTGCAGGATCTGCGCAGAGGGATCGTCCCCAACCGGTGCATCGCCCTCGGGGGAATCGCCGCCTGCGCGCTGCAAGGCGTCAGCCTTATATGCTTCTCGCGCGATTTTACGCTGTGGTGGCTGGTCAACATGCTCCTTGGCGATGCGCTGGCCGTGTGCCTCTACGCCGCAGGTCTGTGGGCAGCAGGCGACGCCAAGCTGTTTATGCTGATGTTTCTGTGCGTTCCCGCGAGGCTGATCGAACCTTACACCCTCTCCTGCGCGGTGATTCCCTACTGCTTCATCTTTGTGCCGGCATTTTTCTTCATTCTCGCGGATAGCTTCATTCAGGCGCTGCGCAGGTCGGAACGTTTTGACGCCGGAAGCCGCTCTTCTCTGCGTGACATAAAGGGCTTTCTCGCCGTCATGGTGGAAATGACAGCATGGCAGGCACTTTCCTGCGCCGCGTTCCCGTCCTTTTGGGAGGAGAATGCCTTTTTTGCTTCAGCGCTCATGATGGTTCTGGCGTATGCCTGCTCTGGCAGGGCGTTCCTTCAAAGGGGATTCGTCATTGCGCTGCACGCCCTGAGCCTGGGTGTGATGGCCGTCATGGGCGTGTGGCGCTTCTCGGCCGCTCCGTGGTGGATGGTTGGCGTCACGCTGCTCTGTCTGGCTGCCGGACGCTGGGCGTCCGGCTACAACTACCGGAGAATCCCCACGAATCAGGTACGCGAGGGGATGATTCTCAGCGCGGGTGCCGTTCTCTCGTTCCGCATGTCCCATGTCAAAGAGCTTCCTCAGGATCCCCGTGAGGACATGAAGGCAAGGCTCACCAAAGCACAGGCGCAGGCAGTACGCCGCTGGGAGAAGTCAAAACATGGCAAGGACACGGTAGTCATCCTGAGAAAGCTGCCATTTGCCGTGCTCATCAGCGCGGGCTTCATGGGTTGGATTCTGGTGCGAACAGGAGGTCTTTTCATTTGATGGCACAGGGAGAGGATCGGGAGGCCGTATTCATGGTCACCGAGGCCTGCAATTCGAGCTGCATCATGTGCCCGATGAGCAGCGACCAGCGGCGCAGAGGGATGTCCCTTTCGTGGGAAGAGGCCCAGAGCCTCCTCAATCAGATCGATGAGCAGATAGAACACATCGATATTACAGGCGGAGAGCCCTTTCTGCGGGCAGATCTCGTCCTTGACATCCTGCGCCAGCTCAATGAGCGGTGGCCACAGATTCCTGTACAGGTGCTCACAAACGGGCGGGCGCTGTGCATCCCCCGCATACAGCGTGAGCTCAAGCCGCTGCTCACGCCAAGGCTTCGCTTTGCCATCCCCATTCACGCCGAAAGTGCCGCGCTTCACGATACGATCACGCAATCCTCGGGCAGCTTTGAGCAGACGATGCGCGGGATTGAGTTCCTCTCGGCATCACCCGCGCAGATCGAAATCCGCATCGTGGGTCACCGCCAAAACGTGGAGCATCTTCATGCGCTGTGCGATACGCTGCTTCGCAGCAGGCTGCGCATCACTGTGGTCAATTTCATCGCCATGGAGATGAACGGCAGTGCGGCACACAATCGAGAACGGCTCTGGGTGGATTATCGTGCGTTTTTTGAAGCAGCAAAGCCGTCGATTCATCGCCTTGTCCACGCCGGAATCGACGTTGGTCTGTATGATTTTCCGCTCTGCGCGGTCGAAAGGGCGTACTGGCCAATCACCAAAAAGAGCATTACGGCATGGAAGGTGCGCTATCCCGGGGTCTGCGAAGCGTGCGATGAGAAAAACGCCTGCGGCGGCTTGTTCCGCTCTACGTTTCTGCTTGGGCTTTTCCCCGTTTCCCCCATACACCATGCCGATTGAAAAACAACCAAAGGATGAGTGAGTGAATCATGATGAAGGGCAGCTTTCGCTTTACCCCCTTCCGCAATCGGGTTCTCCTGACCAACGATGCGGGCAAATATGCCTTTCTGACGCCGGAGGAATTCCGGCTTTTTGTATCGGACAGGCTGGATCTGCACAACGAAACGTGGCGGATGCTGTGCAGTCGCTGCTTCGCCACAGAGGATTCTCAGGAGGCATATCTGCGCACCGCCCGCCCAGCCGTCGTGGGCAACCACGCATATCTGTTCAAGGGGACAAGTCTGTTCATTCTGGCGGTGACCAACCGGTGCAATAACCGGTGCGTGTACTGTCAGGCGCATGGCTGCGCCCAGCCGACGGACATGTCCCCCGAAACGGCGAGGGCGATCATCGACCGCATTGCGGAAACAGATGCGGAGGGCTTCACCATCGAATTTCAGGGCGGGGAACCGCTGGAGAACATGCCCGCCATCCGCGCTGCCGTGGAAAGGGCGAAGGATGTGCTGGCAGGAAGGGACTATTCGCTCTGTCTGGTGAGCAATCTGGCGCTGATGACCGATGAAATCGCCTCATTTCTTGCAGAAAACGGGATCTCCGTCTCCACCTCGCTGGACGGGCCAAAGGATCTGCACGACGCGAACCGCCCGCAGGCAGGAGGCCGGGGCTCGTATAATGCCATGCTTAATGGGCTAAAACTGCTCCGCAGGCACGGCATCCGTCCCGGCGCCATCCAGACAACGACGAGGGCTTCACTTCCACGTGCAAAGGATATCATCGCTGAATACCAGTCTCTGGGGTTTGACTCCCTGTTTCTGCGCCCGCTCACCCGTCTGGGTGAAGCGGGAAAGGCCTGGGAGCGCATCGGCTATACGCCGGAGGAATTCCTCGTTTTCTATCGTGAGGGCTTTGACGCTATCATGCAGCTCAACCGCAGCGGGATGCGGTTTGCAGAAGCTCATGCGTCGATCTTTCTCGCCAAGCTGCTGGGCGATACCGCCCCAAACTATATGGAGCTGCGCTCGCCCTGCGGCGCAGGCATCGGGCAGATGGCATTCACGGCATCCGGAGACGTATTCACCTGCGACGAGGGCAGAATGCTCTCCGAGATGGGAGACGACACGTTCAGGCTGGGCAATGTCTTTGATAGCGGCTACAACACATGGATCGAGAGCACGGCCTGCCGGGCGACATGCAGCGCCTCGCTGCTGGAAACGCTGCCCACCTGCTGTGACTGCGTTTACCAGCCCTACTGCGGCGTATGCCCTGTGGTGAACTACGCGCTGGAGGGCAGCCCGTTCTCCTCCCGCCCGAATCAGGACCGCTGCAAAATCTATCGGGGCATGCTCGATCACCTGATGGGCTATCTGCTGGAAAACCGCAGCGAGGACATGGATATCCTTCGCTCATGGCTTTAACCATCTGCACAAGCCATACGAACAAGCCCGCCTGACCGGCAGGCAATAGAATCTTCAAACCTTTTGTTATACACATTTCCTTTCCTCGGCAAACCGTTGTTGGCAGTGATTGAGGTGAACTATCCACAAAGCCCCGTGGCTACAAATTGGCTACAAAAATCTCATGGACATGCTGGAAAGAGAGAAATATGCGGATCAATCGGTCGGAAAATCAATGAAACGGAAACAGAATCGCCAGAGTATACTGTCCGCAGCTTGAGTGGGAATGATATTCCACCGCGAAAAAGATAAGCAATAGCTCGATGATTTGGAGTTCCATGTTGCTTTCGGCAACGAAATGGCAACAGCATTTCATGATTCAAAGAATAGAGCTGTCTGATTTCAAATCGAAATCGGGCAGCTCTATTTCATTTGTTCTTCTTTTCATCTTCCTCTGTCAGCGCCTCAACCAGAAAATCACTGAGCGCCTGAGACGGCACCTATGCCCATTGCCCGGAGGTGTCAAATTCGGGATAGTGATATCGCCACCGGTCGTACTCTTCCTGGCTGATTTCCCCTGTTTTGCGTTTTGCCTCCATATCATAGCCTGACCATCCTTCCCTTAGCTCCCTTGAATGTCATGCCTCCCTCAGCCGCGGCTCATCTCGCCAGGACATCGTCCAGAAAATCCAGGACGGCCGAGAGGTTTTCCTCCGTGTAGAATGCCGCGTCCTCATGGTCCGCGCCGGGCAGCAGGCCAAAGCGCACGTTCTGCGCGCCGATGACCTCCTCCAGCCGTTGTGCGAAATGCACCGACTGCGTGCAGGGCACCTTCGTGTCCGCGTCGCCCGCCTGAATCCAGGCGTTCAGCGCGAAGCCCTCCGGCAGCTCGCCCACGTACGTCTCCCAGCAGGTCGTGTAGGTCAGCTCGCGATTTTCGCCGACCGGCGTGCCCAGGAACCTGCTCTCAAACGAGTCCGGGCCGGAGAAGGTCGAGCCGCTCACGCCCAGCGCGGCGTATTCCTCGTCCATCGTGTAGAACTCGACCGGCGCGTAGAAGGACACCAGCGCGCGCACGGCGCTGGAGAGCTCCGCGTTGACGCTCACGTCGCCGCTGAGCGCGCCCACCTCCGGGGTCAGCGCGGTCATCAGCGCCAGATACGCGCCCGCGGACTCGCCCCAGATGGCGATGCGCTCCGCATCAAAGCCGTAGCGCCCCGCCGTGCGGCGCACAAAGCGAACCGCCGCCTTGACGTCGGCGAGCGCCGCCGGGAAGACCGCCTCCGAGGATTTGCGGTAGTCGACGCTGACCACCGCGTAGCCGCGCGCAAGTGCCGCATCGATCACAGGACGGATGATGGGCATGCCCGCGTCGCCGAAGGCAAAGCCGCCGCCGTGCACCAGCACGATCACGGGGAACGGCCCCTCGCCCTCCGGCACATGGATGTCGCAGACCTGCGATTTCGAGTTCGAGGCGTAGTACACGCCGGTTTTGGTCAGGCCCTCGCCCAGCGCCGCCGCAGCGGACAGCACGAGCGCCAGCGCCAGAAGGGCCGCAAGGATTCGCTTCATGCTTCATTCCTCCCTTCCGCGCAGGTGCGCTTCGGCAAAGTCGAGGACGCGCGCGAGGTTCTCCTCCGTGAAGAACGCCTTGTCCTCGTGGTCCGCGCCGGGCAGCGGCGTGAAGATCACGCGATCGCCCAGGCCGTGCGCGCGAAGCCCCTCGACGAACTCCTCCGATTGCGCAAAGGGCACCAGCCTGTCCGCGGTGCCGTGCTGCACGAGCATCGGGCACATCGCCTCGCCCGCATAGGTGAGCGGGTTGGCCTGCGCGGCGTTTTCCGCCTGCTGCACCGGCGCGCCGAGGTACTTCGATTCCGGGGACTGCGGCGTATCGTGGTCGTCAAAGCTCACGCCGTTTTCCCGCGCCTGCGCGTCCATCGTCTTAAAGTTCATCGGGCCGAACTGGTCGACAGCCGCCTGCACAAACGGCTGCGTTCCGCGCGCCTGCGTCTCGCCCGGGAACGCGCCGTTGGGGATGTTCATGCCCAGCATCGCCGCGAGGTTGCCGCCCGCGGAGCCGCCGATGGCGCACAGGCGATGGGGATCGACGCGAAGCCGCGCCGCGTTGTCTCTCAGGTAGCGCACCGCGCTGCGGCAGTCGAGCACGGCTGCGGGGAACAGCGCCTCGCCGCTGAGGCGGTATTCCACCGCCGCCAGCGCAAAGCCTCGCGCCAGGCAGCCGAGGTATCCGTCCAGGTGGCTGTCGCGCTTGTCCCCGAGCGCGAAGCCGCCGCCGTGTACATACACGAGCGTCGGGAAAGGGCCCTCGCCCGTCTCCGGCCAGAACATGTCCAGCCGCTGCGCGGGGCTCTCGCTGCCGTAGGGGATGTCCAGCTCCATGCGGCGCACGCCGCTCAGGTCCGCCATCGGGGGCTTGAAGCCCGCGGGCGGCGGGCCCATCGGGGGTTTCTTCATGATGGAATCACTGCCTTTCCTTCGCTGCCTCGCCCTTTTCCCTGTGCACGCGCACAGCGGGACGGGGCCGGTTCTTCATCGCGTCAAAGGCGATGGCCAGAATGAGGATGATGCCCTTGACCGTGTACTGCGTGTAGCTGCCCCAGCCGGCCAGCTGCATGCCGTTGGCGATCATCTGCATGATGAGGATGCCCACGACCATGCCCACGACGTTGCCCTTGCCACCCTTCATGCTGATGCCGCCGATGATCGCCGCGGTCAGGCAGGTGATCTCGGTGCCGGGGCCGGTCGTGGCGGAGGTCATGTTCTGCTGGGCGAGCATGTCAAGCGTCGCCACCGCGAAGATCGCGCCGGTGATGGCGAAGCACAGGCTCTGCACCAGGTCCGCGCGGATGCCGGAGAGGTGCGCGCATTCCTTGATGCCGCCGATGGCCAGCACGTCGCGGCCAAAGTGCGTCTTGTTGAGCACGAGCCACGTCGCCGCGACGACAGCGATCGCCAGATACACGTCCAGCGGCAGGCCCAGCAGCTTCGTCTTGTACAGTGCGCGGAACGCCGCCGGCATGCCGGAATAGGACTTGGACGAGGTGATCGTGTAGGCGATGCCCTTGAACACCTCGCTGGTGGCGATGGTGACCACCAGAGGGAAGAGCCGCAGCTTCGCGGCGATGACGCCGTTGAGCAGGCCCATCGCGAAGCCCAGCGCGATGCAGACGGGCCAGACGATGAAGAAGGGCAGGCCGGTCTGAGTCATGATGATGCCGGCCACGCAGCCGCACACCGCCATCTGGTTGCCCACGGACAGGTCGATGCCGCCACTGATCATGACAAAGCAGATGCCCATGCCCGCGATGATGATGTAGGTGGACTGGGTGATGAGGTTGTACAGGTTGCGCCGGGTCAGGAAGACCGGGTTGAACAGGGTGAAAAACACGACCAGCACGGCAAGGATGATGTACACCGTGCCCTCCTGGTACAGATAGCGGCCAGCGGACGCCAGCTTCGCGCCCGGGGATTTCTTCTTCATCGGTTACGCCTCCTCTGCCTGTATGCCGGACGCCAGGCGCAGCACGCTCTCCTGGGAGAACTGCGCGCGTGAAAGCTCGCCGGCCATGCGTCCCTCGTGCAGCACGATGATCCTGTCGGACATGCCCAGAATCTCCTCCATGTCCGAGGAGACCATGAGCACGGCCTTGCCCTGCCCGACGAGCGCGTTGATCAGCTGATAGATCTCCTGCTTGGCGCCCACGTCGATGCCCTTGGTCGGCTCGTCGAAGATGATGATGTCCGGATCGGCGGCCAGCGCCTTCGCCAGCGCGACCTTCTGCTGGTTGCCGCCGGAGAGATTGACGACCATCTGCCTCACGGACGGCACCTTGATGCGCAGCTCCTGCCGGTAGTGCTCGGCCAGCGCGGCGTTCCTCCTGCCGCTGATGAAGCCTGCGCGCGCGACGCGGGCGATGGCGGAGAGCGACGTGTTGAACTGCACGGTGTTGTGCAGGATGACGCCCTGCTCCTTGCGGTCCTCCGGGATGAGCGCGATGCCCTGATCGATCGCCTGCGCCGGGGAATGGATGCTTGCGGGCCTGCCGCGCAGCAGCACCTCGCCGGAGGTCATCCGCCTGGCGCCGCAGAGCAGCTCCATCGTCTCCGTGCGCCCGGAGCCGACCAGCCCCGCAAAGCCCAGGATCTCCCCGCGCCGCAGCGTGAAGGAGATGTTCTCCACGCTGTTGCCGGTCAGGCCGCGCGCCTCCAGCAGCACTTCACCCGGGGCGCTGCTGCGCGCGGGGAAGCTCTCGCTCAGCTCCCGCCCGACCATCAGGCGCACCAGCTCGCTGCGACTGGTGTCCTTCGTTTTGAGCGTGGTCACGTAGCAGCCGTCGCGCAGCACGCTGACCCGCTCGGTGATTTCAAAGACCTCCTCCATCCTGTGGGAGATGTAGATGACGGTCACGCCCCTGCCCCGGAGCTTTTCGATGATGGAGAAGAGCACGCGCACCTCGCTGGCGGCCAGCGGCGCGGTCGGCTCGTCCATGATCATGACCCTCGCCTCCCCGGCGATGGCCCGCGCGATCTCCACCATCTGCTGCCGGGAGGGCGAGAGGCGCTCTACGCGCTCCGCCGGATCGAGCTCCAGCCCATATTCGTCAAACAGTGCCTGCGCCATGCGCTGCAGCCGCCGCTTGCTGTAGCCGCGGCCCATGCGCCGGCCCATGTAGACGTTCTCCGCGACGGTCATCGGCGTGACGAGGTTCACATCCTGATAGATGACGGCGACGCCGTTCTCCCGCGCGAGCGCCGGCGTCATCGCGCTGTACACGCGTCCGTCGAATTCGATCTGCGCCCCGGGATCCGGCTCGATGGCGCCTGAGATGATCTTGATGAGCGTCGACTTGCCCGCGCCGTTCTCGCCCAGGATCGCGTGCACCTCGCCCTGCTCAAAGTCCATGCAGACGTCGCTGAGCGCGACCACGCCGGGATATGTCTTGGTGATGTGCGAAAGCTTCAGCACAGCCTTGCAGCCCCCTTTTCCGCTAACCGGCATGATGCCGGCTGCAAGCCTTCCGAAATCCTGTAAATCCCATTGCATTGCGGCCGGGGCCGCGGAGCGCCCTGCCCCGCGGCCCCGCGCGTCGTTTGTGGCTTTACTTCGCCGTGAAGGTGTGCGCCTGCGTGTCGATGACGATCGTTGCGTCGCCCGTCGCGCCGTCGATGTAGCTCCACAGGCCGGGCGTCTTGTACGGGGAGGCCGGATCGACGTTGGCCAGGCCTGCGATATGGACCGTGACGCCGTCTTCGTCGATCGTGTAGGTGCCGGCGTAGACGTCCGTGATCATCGGATGGCCCGGCAGGAGGAAGCGGCAGGTGCCGTCGTCCATCAGGTCAAATTCATGCGCCTCGTCGCCGCCGATGCCCGGCATCATCGCGGTATAGGCCGCGCCGCCCTCGATCTCGCTGCCGGCAGCCGCCGCGCCCGCGGGCGCAGCCTCCTCCTGCAGGGAGGCGTTGTAGCCGTTTGCGCTGTCCCAGTAGGTCATCAGGCCCGGCTCGGCGAGCGCCTCCTCATAGGTGTAGCTGCGGATGAAGGGCGGGGTGTCGAAGCAGACCAGCGCGTCGACGCCGCCGTTGAGTGCCCCGTCGATGGGATAGAACAGGCCGATGCTGTTGGGGTTGCTCTTGCCGTAGTCGACGCCCGCCTCGCCGAACATGACGTTGTAGGCGAGGGCGGCCAGCGTGGCCGCGGCGTCGCCGCCGCCGAACTGGCAGGCCGCGCGGAAGACGCTGGGCGTGCCCGCGTCCTCGGCCACGGAACCGATCAGGTATTCATACTCGTCGCCCATGACGCCCGCGGAGAAGATCCCCGTCCGGATCCATGTTCTGCTCGATCCAGGTCTTGGCCACCGCCGCGACGTACATGCTGATCATGTATTCGTCGTCCGCGGAGACGACCTGTACCTCATAGCCCAGCGGCTCAAACGTCGCGCGCAGCGCCTCGGCCTCCAGCTCCGAAATGCTGGAGGACATGTTCTGCATGCACACGCCGATGAGCCCGGAGCCCTCCGCCGCGGCGGCTGAAACACTCAGCGCGAGCACCAGCGCGGCGCAGATCAGAAAACGAACGATCCTCTTTGACATGGTTTGTTCCCTCCTCCATGGTCATGCGGTTTCCTTCCACATCGTGTAGCTACACTATATCACACGCGCCCGCGCGAAAAAAAGGCGTCCCGGCAAATCTGTTATTCGGTTTTTTTGAAATCATTTTTTTGGTTTATCGCTTTTTGAGCGTCTTCGGATTGAAATCAAGGCTATTTTTCGGTATAATGATTTTATACAGCCCCGGTTTGAAACGATGCGCCGACGCTTTGATATTCCGCTTTTTTGATTTATGGAGGGATGACGATGGATTTTGCCCGTGTGTCCGAGTTCGTGGAGATTGCCCGGGCGGGCAGCCTGTCCGCCGCGGCGCAGACCCTTGGCGTCCCGGCCGCGACCCTTTCGGCGCGCATGAAGAGCCTGGAGAAGTCGCTGGGCGTGGGGCTGTTTGACCGCAGGGGCCGCTCGCTCGCGCTGACCGCCGCGGGGCAGCGCTTTCTGCCCCACGCCCAGCAGATCGTGCAGCACTATGACAACCAGGTGCGCGAGCTGCACGCCCTGCAGCGCCACGCCTACCGCCGCCTGCGCATCGCGCTCTCCGGCCCGGGCACGCCGCTGCACCTCGGCCCGTTTCTGGATCAGCTCAACGAAACCTTCCCCCAGCTGAAGCTGGAGCTGGTCGACGCGGCGCCCCATGCCCTCGCAGGCAGCCTGTGCAGCGGCGAGATCGACCTGTTCTTCATCAACTGTCTCGAGCATCCGCTTCCGCCGGAGATCGCCCGCCGCCCCTTTGCCGCGCCGGCGCACTACGTCCTGCTGCCGCACACGCATCCCATGGCCCGGGAAAACCGCGTCTCGCTGCGCGAGCTGGACGGCGGCTGCTTCATCCTCTATCCGCACACCGCCGAATCCTGCGAGCGCAATTTCCAGCTGGCCAACCTCAATGCGTCGGGCATCCGCTACACCGTCTATGACAGCGAGACGTCCCAGACCTATCTCCCGCTGCTGGTGCCCATCGGCAAGGGCATCCTCATCTCCCCCTATCACCTGCTGGAGCCGCCGCCCGGCACCGTCTGCCTGCCGCTCATCGGCCTGAGCCAGCCGGCACAGCCCTTCCTGTTCCACCTGAAGGCTCCGGCCAATCCGGACGTCCTCCCCTTTGCGGAGGATTATCTGGCCTTCACCTGGCGCAGCAAGGGGCTGATTTCCACGGAGGTGCGCCATGACCACTGAGCATCTGTATGAATTCCTGATTCTCTCCAAGCTGAGGAGCTACAGCCAGGCGGCCCGGGAGCTCTTCATCTCCCAGTCGATCCTGACCCGGCACATCCAGGAGATGGAGCGGGAGCTTCAGGCCCAGCTCTTCGTGCGCACGACGCACGGCGTCACGCTGACGCAGGCGGGCCGCCTGTTCGCCGCGCGCACCGAGGCGCTCCTGGAGGACTGCGCCAGGGCGACGCATCAGTTCAGCGACGACATCCCCGCAGCGGGGCGCGGCCAGCTGCGCATCGCGTGCAGCCTTGAAATCAGCTATGCGGACCACATCCGCCTGTTTGTCAGCCGGTTCATGGAGCGCAGCCACGACGTGCAGCTCACCTTTGACGTCATCCCCGACAGCATGCCCGCCGAGCTCCTCTCCCGCTACGACATCGTGATTTCCCCCTGCCGCTATCTCGACCTGCCCATGGGCGTGCGCAGCCAGCTGATTCATTCCCATTCGACCTACGCCATCATCCCCGCCGGCCACAGGCTGATGGGGCACTCGGTGCTCTCCATCCGCAGCCTCGAGGATGAAACCATCCTCGTTCCCTACGCGGACGAGCTGTTCGGCCCCTATGCCCAGAACTGGCAGGCCATCGAGCGCGTGCTGGGCGGACGCGTCCGCTGCCGGCCCGTGAAGAACGCGACCTCCGCCATCGCGCTGACCGTCATGGGCCAGGGCATCCTGATCGGCCCGCGGTATCTGCGCAACCTGCTCCCCTCCGTCAATTCCTCCTCGACGGTCTGCATCGGCATCTCCGACAGGATATGCCGCTTCCCGGAGTACATCTATTGCCCGGCGTATCTGGAAAACGGGACGGCGCATGTGTTCTATGAGGAATTCGTCGGGGAGTTCCTGTGACGCGCCGCCGCGGAGGATCCCCAAAGCCGGCCGGAAAACAAGGGCCGCCCGCTGCAAAAAAGGAAGGAGCGCATCGCTCCGATGCACCAGCCTGTGCGCTGGCATCAAAGCGATGCGCTCCTTTCGTTTGTCACATGTCCTCACCGGCCTGCCGTGCGGGACGGCGCGATGGACAGGGTGAATTCGTCCTCCCTCTCCTGGGAGGCGGTGCAGCGCAGGAAATACGCCTTCCCGGAGTGCGCGGACCCCTCCGTGCCGAGATATCTCGCAAAACCCTCCGCAGAATGCGCCGCGCTGCCGGCAAAGGACAGCATCCTGAGCGCCCCGTCGTCAAAGACGAGGAGGGCGTTCCTTCCGGCATCCCAGGAGCAGGTGTAGCTGCCCTCCCCGAGGCCGAAGTAGAGCAGCGCCGAGCCCAGAAAATAGAGATTGCGGGATTCCTGGGTTTTGTCGGGCCTTCTGGCGGGCGCGAAGGCCGCCTCGGGATCCCGGGTGAACAGGGATTTGTGAAGCAGGCAGCGCAATCCCCTGACGAAGAGGGACTGGAGCAACTCCGCGTCGGGGCAGTCCGCAGCGCCGCCGCTCTCCAGCACAAGGGAGAGGGCGGACTCATCGTTTTCGCAGAGGCCGGGCGTCTTCGTCCGCCTGGAGAGCCGCAGCTGTGCGGGCACGGCGGCGCTATCGATGGCATTGAGCTTCCAGCCGAACCATTGCCAGGACAGACGCCTGCAGAACAGGCTGAACGCCCGCACCTGTGCGCGCTGCGCAAACGGCTTTTCCGGGAAGGCGCAGCTCTTGCCGCTGAGGCTGCCGTTCCCGGCGGCATGCCAGAGCAGAACGGTCTCGCAGAACGACCAGAGCTCCTCCCGCAGGGTGGCCTTCCGGGCGAGCAGCTGGCTGCCGGGATCCATGGCAAACCGGGGCGGCTGCTCCCTCCAGAGGTTCCACGCGGTGAAGAACAGCGCGTTCAGCTCCTCCGGCGTCCTGTCTGTCAGGCGGTGAGCGAAGAAGTCCTCCAGAAGGGGACGCACGGCGGCCTCGGGTATGGCGTCCATCTCCGGGGCGGCGGGCTTCCTTTCCCTGGCGGGCTTGCAGAGAAGCCGAATCCCGACGCGGTGGGTGGAATCGTCCTTCCTGCTGACGCTCAGCAGAAGCGAGGCCCTCAGCTGTTTGTTGGTGATGTCGTCGTAGTAGGCGTCAAAGCGCGCGCCGCTGTCGTTTTTGAGCAGCCGGTTGGCCGTCTTGCAGAACCCGGCGGTGCGCGCGTCGTCGGCCTTCTCCGCGATGTCGAAGCTGAGATCCTGCGCCTCCAGGCGGCACAGATAGCCCAGAACGAGCTGCGAGGAGCGCACGCCCAGCGAATTGGCGTTTCTCGTCCAGTTCAGGGTGATGGACTTTTTGCCGGTCTTCTGCTCGAGCATCCTGGCCGCCGTGTTGCGCAGCCAGTTCTCGGCGATGATCCAGAAGCGGTTCCATTCCGCCTCGTCCTGCTTGTGCCAGCTGTGGTCAAGGAGCATCTGGCAGACCGCCGGTCTCGCTTCGGATACGGGCCGCGAGGGGCCGAATGCCTCGCTGAGCGTGAAGGCGGGCGCAAGACCGCCGTCGCTCCTGAGGGCGAGAAAGCCGTCGTATTTCCGGATTTCCGCACGGGTTGGCCTAGGGAAGAGCGCGTCCAGATAGAGGGCGAACGGGGATTGGCCGTCGCAGGCGGCGGGAGGCTCCGCTTCCCCCTGCGGGGCTTCCGCGGCGCATCCGGCGGCGTCCGGACCGAGCCGGCTGTACGCCGCGCAGGCGTCGGAAAAGGCCTTGAAGACCTCCGGGGCCATGCTGGCCATCCATTCGCCGTTGAGCGCGATCAGGCGGACGGGGGGATCGGCCGACGCGGCATCGAAGCAGTCGATGCTCTTTTGCACCCGGGCAAAGAAGGTTTCGGGCGTGCAGCTCCTCTGATAGGCGCCCAGGCCCCTCATGCCGCCGGGGATGTGCCAATAGTCGCCCGCCAGCATGTCCTGCGTGACGCCGATGCGCTGGAGATGCCTGAAAAACATCGTCGTGAACATCAGCAGCTCAAAAAAGCAGGGCGTGCCGGCGGATTCCCCCCTCGGGCCGGGGAGGCTCCCGTATTTGCGGCAGAAGGCGTCCGGGATGCAGATGATGTCGTCGCTGCCGGGAACCGCGTATTCCTGCCAGCGGGCGATGCGCTCGGTATAGCTGATGGCGTTGTCGAAGATGTCGTATTTCCGGCGGTGGGGCGGCACGGGGTCGATGCGTGAAAGCGCGCGCTCAAGCGAGCGCAGCGCATCCCCGAGGAAGACGGCGAGGTCTTCCTGCGTCAGGCCGGCGAGCGCATCGGGCAGGAAATCGTCCCGCTTTTTCTTCTCCCACTTCCGGCTGCGCCTGATTCGCTCCGCCCGGGCGTCGAGGGTCCTCCTGAACTGATCCTCAAAGGCGAAGAACGCGAGCAGCTTTTCCCAATCGCGCGCGCGCTCAAAGGGCCGGGAGGTCTCCACGTTGCCGGCGCTTACGCAGCCGTCGCCGGACTGGACCGTCAGCAGATCGTAGGGCCTTGACTCCCAGACGCCGGCATCGACGGGCAGCGTGCCACGGATGGAGCGGATCTGAAGGAGGAGCCGCGCTGTGCAGTCCGCCAGATCAGAGCCGTTTTGGAGGGCGGCCTCCAGCGCCCTTCTGAGGCTGTCGAGCTGCGCAAGCTGCCCGACGGCGCGCCTGTAGAGGGCGATTTCCTTGCCCTCGGCATAACCGTACATCGTCACCCCTCCTTTCTGTCTTCCAGATGGACGTACAGGCTCTTGAGCATGTCCTCGGGAATGCCCAGCTGATGCAGGGGGCTGTTTTGGAAGCCCCGGTTGTAGGCGTTCATGATGTCATAGGCCTTGACGAGGGAGAAGCGCCGCTGCAGATTGCGCAGGGAATAGGTGTAGCGCGCCTTCATCTTTTCGGTGTTCGCCGCCTGCCCGGCCAGCCGCCCCTTGTAGTCGATGTAGGCCCGCACGGCCTGCTCGGCCTGCCGCTGCCTTTCGCTGTTGGGGGCGGCGCAGGGTTCTGTCCCGCCGCCTCCGCCGCACAGGGAGCGGAAGACGTCGGCGAAGCTGTCGGAGAGCAGATTCAGGAACAGGAAGTCGTTCATGTCGTTGATGGTCCTGCCGGTCCTTGAATCATAGTGCCTGCAGCTGTAATGCGTCAGAAAATACAGCAGCTGGTCCCTGTCCCCCAGGATGCCGAGCAGCTGCTCCCTGAGGGCGTCCGGCGTTTTCGCGGCACGGCTGTCCAGCTCGCCGCTGACGGACGCCTCGCCGGCGTAGTGCATGAACTTGAGGATCTCCTTGAAGAAGTAGATCCCCTGCTCATCCGAAACCAGCTCCCGGGGGAACGGCTTTGCCGGGATGTCCGCGCCGCCCGGCTTCCGCCGGTGGAGCCGGCTGTCGATGTAGTCGCGCAGCGCCTGGGCGCGCTGGTCGTTCCTTGCCCAGACGAGCGCCCTGAGGGGCGCCTCATCGATCGGGGAGGCGTCGTCCGGCGAATCGCGCCTTGCGGCGCTGCCGCTTTCCACGTCCCCGCCGGCTGCGCCGGACGGATCCCGGAAGAAATCGCGCAGGGCCTTTCCACTGCCCTCCGGCATGGGGAGCAGCGGCCTTCCGCCTTTGCCTCCGTCCGGGCGGAAGACCTCCTGATAGACCAGGCAGGGAAGCAGATGCGCATTGTGGTGAGGCTCCCTGCGCTGCCGCTTCCCCATCTCGACCAGGGATTCGAGCAGGCTGGCGTCCTGCTCGCCCATCATGCGCCGGAGCGCGTCGGCGAATTCCCGTTCACTCAGCCTGCTGAGCTCGGGATGTTCTCTGATCTTGCGGATGATGATGCGCAGCGTGGAGGCGTGGTTTTCCTCCAGCGCGGCGATGGTCTTCAGGCCGGGATCGTCGGGAATGGCGCAGGGCCTGCGAAGCTCTGGCGCGACCGCGCGGACGCCGGTTTTGGCCATGTCGATCTCCGCGCCGTTTTCCAGGGCGAGGGAGACGACGCGCCAGTGGAAGAGCCAGTGGCGCAGGTTGCCGGTCAGCGCCGTCTGCTCGTCCTTTTCCTCGCGCTCCGGCGGCGTCAGGTAGGCGCTGCCGGTCAGCCTGAGCGCCTCGATGGAGAGCAGACCGATCTGCTGCCGGGTTGTCATGATGAACGTGCTGAACAGGAAGCCTTCGATGTCCCTTTCGCCCGGCGAAAACTCGATGCCGTGGTTGTCCAGGCTGAAGAGCAGCGGCGGACAATAGCCGTCATGCCCCGGCGCGAAGGACGCGGGCAGGCAGGAATCCAGCCAGGAGCGCAGGTTCGTCAGATACTGCCGGACGGCGGGATGGTTCCCGGAGCGGGCAAGCTGGTCGCCAAGGAACGCGGCATAGCGTTCCCTGTTTTGCAGGATGTGCTCAAGGGCGCCGGCGTTGCGCCGGATGGCGCGCTTGAGCGCGCCGAGGATGCAGGGCTCTGCGACGCAGAGACAGCGGTCGCCGTCGAAGTCCGCGCCGCCCATGGTGCTGGCCGCGGTCGCGGGCAGCTGGATGCAGGAATCGAGATGGCCGAACCACCGGTCGTATTCGGCGGCCGTTTCGCCGCTCAGGGCCGTGAGGATGGCGCCCTCGCCCAGCGCGTAGTGCGGATTGCGCAGCGCGCAGATGTCGCCGCCTTCCCGCCAGGGCGCGTTGTCGCCGGGCGCATAGAAGAAGCCGTGACCGCGGTAGTCCGCCCCGGCGGGCCGGTTGATGGCGGAGACGAGCGGATAGGCCCCGCTGCTGTAGTAGTCCTCGCCGGGAACCCGGCCCGGCGTGCGGTGGGGATCGATCAGGTAGCGGTCCGCCAGGTAATGGAGCATGCACAGAAGATCGGGCGCGACAAAGCGGTAGTCCGCGGCGACCTCCAGCCTGCCCTGGAGGCATTCGAGGATGCGGGAGCGGATGTGGCCCTGCAGCGAGCCCTTGGCGTAGCGCGTGTTCAGCAGCTTCTTCTGCAGCGCGGCGGCTTCCTCGCCGGGGATGCGCAGGGCCGAGCCGAAGATGTCGTCCGTGCTGACGCCCGACGAGGCCGGCGGCTTCGGGAGGTCGGGGTCGGACGGGGCCTCTCCGTCGTCGTCGGGCGCATCGCCTTCGTCGGGGGAGGCGTGCGTGAAGAACTGCCTTCTGGCGTCCTCGTCCTCAAGGCAGCGCCTCAGCGCCCGGATGTTGCGCGCGACCAGCGCGTCCATCTCGCTGTCGGACAGGGGGATGGTGGACAGAAACTGGTTATTCAGGCGGGCCGTCCTGCCGGGCAGGCTGTTGCGGCCCGTGACGAGCAGCGAGTAGTTGTCCCTGGCGATCTGCGCCCAGTAATACGCCCAGGGATCCTGCTGGCCGGCGCCCCGCAGGTTCTTCAGGTATTTGAAGCCCTTGAGCATGCTTTCGTTGACGATGATGCGGATGTCCTCGAGCGCGCGGTCCCTGCCGAAGGCGTCCCGGATCGTTTCGGGCAGAACGGGACACTGCTCCCTGAAGAAGCCATGGAAATCGCAGCGCACGATGACGCCCTTGAGCCAGGGCAGGCGGATGATCAGCGCGCTGTAGCGGCGCGGCTGCGACAGGGTATCGGTGCGCAGGAGCAGCTTTTCCAGCTGGTCAAACGTGCGGGGATCGCACAGGCCGATGCCGTCAAACAGGTTGAGCTCCGAGCGCAGGCGCTCTGCCGGGGAGAGCCTTGCCTCATACATCCGCGTTTTGGCGCCCTTGCCGTCCCTGTCGTAGTCAAGGAGAAGCCGGTGGCCCTTTGCTGTGCGGACGCGGCTGCCGGCGGGGCCCTCCTCCTCCCCCGCGCCGACGGCGCCGGCCTCCTCCTCCTCGTCCTCATCGATGATGGAGAGGATGGCCTTGCCGCTTTTGATGTTGGCCAGCGTGTTTTTCACGTCCGGATCGTGGGCCAGGCGGGAAATGGCCTTGCCGATGCGCGCCTCGAGGGGGTCGTCCGGGGACCAGATTGCCCTGTCCGCCGGGGCGTTCTTCATGAGGCCGCACAGCCTCCTGTACAGGAAGGCGGCGAGCAGATAGGCGTAGTGGTGCAGGCTCCTGCGAAACAGGGCGTCGTCCTCCGGGAGGGCGGGCAGCGCGCCGTGCCACCCGAGCTGCGCGCCCCTGTCGATGTAGGCAAGGACGATCTTCTTCCAGGCCGCCAGATCGGCGGGGCTCCATTCGCTCTCCCTGCCGGGAGCGCGGAAGGCCGTCATCAGACCGGCTGTCTCCTGCGCGCTCAGCTCGCAGACGGTCAGCGTGTTCATGGCGCAGGACGCCTCCTCGAGCATGAAGACGTACGGACCGTTCTGCGCGAAATATGTGCCGGCGGGCTGCCTGAGATCGTGCGCGACGAACACGGTGCGCTCGTTCAGCTTGGGATCGGGCGCGCTGACGGAGCGCAGGCCGTCGGTGCTTTCCCAGGCCGCGCGCGATTCGCGCATGGAGACGCCGTCGCTGAGCATCAGGCCGAGGTAGGCGGACATCTTGGAGGGGGAGATTTTAAAGCTGTCCCGGAACATGCCCTCAGGGACGACGATGCGCTTCTCCTCCTCGCTGAAGGAGAAGAACCCCAGGGACAGCCGCTCCATCAGCTGCGCATAGTGCGCTTCGTTGACGAACAGATAGATGCCTCTTCGGGCCATGCTGGCCGAGGCGACAAACGCCCGGTAGCGGATGTCCTCGGCGCCGCAGGGCTCCTCCGCCCGGCCCGGGCGCTCCAGGGTGACGGGATGGCGCTTCGGCACGCCGCGGATGGTGAAGCCGTGCGTGTACAGGTTCCGGATGAGCTGCTCCTGGGAGATGGGCCTGACGGCGCGAACGCTCCCCTCTGCGTCCTTTTCAAGCAGGCAGAGCGTCGAATCCAGCCCCCGCACGTTCATGTCCACGAAGATGCATTCGTAGAGAAAGTCCGGGAGGATATTGTGGGAAACCCTGTAGGGAAGGCCGATAATCTCGCCGAGCTGCTCGAACAGCTGCGTGTTGAGCTTGCTGCTTCTGGACAGGATCCGGGACTGCTCATACGACAGGGAACAAAAGAATTGATCCTTTTCGGCGCAGAATGCGCCCAAAAGATTCAGCATGTCCAGATCGACGGAAAAGACCTCGAAGCTTCTCTTCAGCATTGGCGTGTATCCTCCATGCGCGGCGGGATTGATCGTGTTTTATAGTATCACAAATTCAACCGGATGAAAAGCGAGAACGCCGATTTGCGGGGGATATCATGAGTAGATCCGAAAGCGCAAAAAACCTGACCGGAAAAAAAGGAGGGCGGTGCGGCGGCAGGGCGGCGCACGGGGCCATGGATCGGGAGGCGGGAAGCGGCAGCGCGATTCCGGCCCGGAAGGACATGATTGCTCAGGCAATCGGGAGGAAAGAGAGATGAATGCAAGACAGTACAAACGGGCGCTCGTGCTGACAGCCGCGCCCCTGTTTCTGATGCTGGGCTGGGGCGGCCTGCCGTCGGTTGCGGCGCTGCCCGCTTTGCCCGGCTGGGTGCTCGGGACGCACAGGGCCGATTTGATGACGGCCCTGGCGCTGATGGCCGCCGCGGGGCTGATCGCCGCCTACGGGCAGAGCGAGAGGCCGTGTCCGCTGCCGCAGCTGCGGATGTCCTGCCTGCTGGGCGTGGGCTATGTCCTCATGATGCTGTGGGAGAAGGAGGGGTCGCTCTCCTCCCTGCTGGACAGGACAGGGCCCACCCTTCTGCGGATGGCGAAGGCCGTCGCGCTGTTTTTCCCCGCCGTGACGGTGAGCAGCTTCCTGTTCACGCTGCTGCTGCCGCGACGGAGGCGGGCCGCAATCCGGATGGCGTCCCTGAATCTGCTGGCGCTTGCGCTCATGACCGTGGCCGCGGAGGCGGTGCGGACGCTTCTGTGGATGCCGAAGCTGGAAGTCATGCAGATGGTCAGTCTGTTTCCGGAGCTCCGCCGAAGCGCCTATGCGCTGGCGCTGCAGGATGCCATGGGGCTCTACATGCGGATTCCCCCCGGCCTGCGGGCGCTTGCCGGCGGCGCGGGCCTCGCGGCTGTGCTTCCGCGGCTGTACAGGGAGGGCGCAAACGATATGAGCCGGGCGCGGCCCCGCACGCAGCGGCGAAGCCCGTCCGCTCCGCAGTACAGGCCTGCCGGAGCGGCTGCGCAGATGAACGCCAGGGACCTGGAGCTGCTTGACGCGCTTTGTGCGCAGACGGCCGCCGGCCATCCCGTCGGATTGAACACGGAAACCGGCACGGTCAGCCTGCGGGGACACGGACGGACCGCGTAGCGGATACAAACGGATACAGACGGACACAAACGACAGGGCACACGGCAGTGGCCGGAAAGGAAGGACAATATGCAAATCGAATGCAGGGACGCCAACGGCATCACGCTGGTGCCCATTCAGACGCATCTGCTTGCGCAGCGCAGGATCCTCGTTCAGGGGAGCATCGATGAGGACGCCGCCAGCCTGTTTCTGGCGCAGATGATGGTGCTTAACGCGCAGGACACGGAGCGCCCGATCGACGTGTTCATCAATTCGCCGGGCGGCGAGATCGTCAGCGGCATGCTGATGTACGACGTCATTCAGTCCAGCCGCGCGCCGGTCCGGCTGTTCTGCACGGGCATGGCCTACAGCATGGGCGCGGTGCTTCTGGCCTGCGGCGGGCACGGACGCTATATTCTGCCCAACTCGAAGGTGATGATCCACGAGCCGCTGCTGGGCAGCGGCGTGCGCGGCAGCGCGACATCCATCCGCTCCGTCTCCGACAACCTGCTGGAGGAGCGCAGCAGGATGAACCGCATCCTCTCCAGGCACACGGGCCGGAGCCTGGAGGAGGTCGAGCAGGCGACGTCCTACGATCACTACATGACGCCGGAGGAGAGCGTCGCATTCGGCCTGTGCGACAGGGTCATGAGCTTTGCGGAGATGATGGAGGGATGAATATGGCCAAGAGCGATGAAATGATCCTGGGCGAAAACTGCGTGTACAGCATGGACAGCCGCAGGACCGGGCTGAACAACAACGTGATCGTCTGCGGCACCAGCGGATGCGGCAAGACCATGAGCATCTCCGAGCCGAAGCTTTTGCACACGTTTGACACCAGCCTGATCGTCACGGTGACCAAGAACCGCCTTGTGCAGAAATACAGGGGCGCGCTGGCGCAGCTCGGCTACGAGGTGATGGATCTGAACTTCGTCAGTCCGGACAGGAGCGATACGGGCTATGATCCGCTCAGAAACGTCAGAAACTATCAGGACGTCCGCTTCTGCGCCCGCTCGATCGTCATGGGGAACAGCCGCAAGGAGGGCAACACGACGGCAGATCCATACTGGGATGAGATCGCCATCTCCCTGCTGTGCGCGATCATAGCCAAAACCATGATGACAGACAGGAACGCGACGCTGGCGGACGTGCTGGATGCGTTTGACAGGCTGTCCATCAAGGACGATGGCTCCTCGATCAAGACCACGCTGGATGAGGAGTTCGCCGCGCTGGAGAAGCGCAATCCGACCTGCTATGCCATCAAGTGCTGGAAGAGCTTCCGCCAGCTGCCCTACAGGACGGCGGGCTGCGCGTTCAGCACGCTGAGCACCACGATCGACTCCATCTTCACCAGCGAGGTCCGCAAGCTGATGCGCAAGAAGAAGCAGGTCGATTTCGCGCGGCTCGCCTCCCGCAAGGCGGTGCTGTTCGTCACGACAAGCCCGGTCAATCCGTCGCTGAACAGCTTCATCAACATGTTCTACAGCAGCGCGTTCAAGGAGCTGTTCGAGATCGCGGAAAAGGCGCCGGACGGCCGGCTTCCCGTCCCGGTGCATCTCCTCTGCGACGACTTCGCGACCGGCGGCAGGATCCCCAATTTCCCCGAATACATCAGTATCTTCCGCGAGAAGGGCGTCTCGGTCACGCTGATGATCCAGTCCGAGTCCCAGCTGGCGGCCATGTACGGCCCCGAAAGCGCGACGACCATCATCAACAACTGCGACAGCTATGTGTACATGGGCGGCATGGATTTGCAGACGGCGAAGAACATCAGCCAGAAGACGAACAGGCCGCTGGACGAAATCCTCTATATGCCCATCGGGCAGGAGATCGTCCTGCGGCGCGGAGAGAGGCCGAGGATCACCAGGCGCTATGACATCCTCAGGGACAAGCAGTACCGCGAGGTCACGGGGGAATACGAAAAGGCGCTTGCGGAGGAGGCGAAGCGAGGCAGGCTGACAGGGGGCGCCCGCGGAGGCGCTCCCCCTTTATCCGCGGACGACGGAAAATGAAGGAAATGGGCTGAAGGGCCATTGACAAAGCGCAGCCGGGCATAGTATAGTAAGGACGGGTGGACGGCGCTTGCGTCTGTGTGAGCATTCCTGGATTTCGGATCGGATTTGCGAGGGTTTGTGATTTTTTGATCGATTGAGGCCAATTGCGGATTGTCGGATCGAAGCATCATGTCTGACTGACAAGGTAGCGCGAGGGACCGTCCAATAACTCCTGCTTGCAGGAGTTATTTTTTTATGCCGTGAAACGGGCCGGATGGGTCCTTCGCCCTGCGCGGGGCGGGAAGGAGGAGAGACGCCGGTCCCCAAAACCGGCACAGGGAAAGGAGAAACCGTATGTTGGATGGATTTGGGGAAAGGGCAGCCAGTCTGATTTTCTGGCTGCTTTTTCTTGTCTTTGCGCTGTATGCGGTCGGCGTGGTCGTCTGGCTCGCCGCGACGGTCGTCTGCGCCGTACAGGCCGCGGCGCTCTACATCAGGATAGCCAGGGAGGAATGGACGTATGGAGAGGGCGCGTGGCCGCAGTTTGTGAGGACGCAGCGGATGTACTTGAGCGCCGTCACGCGCAGGGAGGCGGCCTTGGGGGCGGAGCAGAACGATCCGGATCAGGCGTTTCTGGACGCCTATTCGGGAGGCGGGGAGACCGTCAGGGCGCGCCTGATTCGATGGGGAAAGCGGCTTGTGTTCGTGTCGTCGGCGGGGATCATGTGGATTCCGGCGATGGCCGTTCACGCCGCCGCGCTGCTGGCGGGAACCCTCCTGGGCTGCTTTGACCGGTGAACGGACAGAAAGAGAGGCGCATGGATATGGATGAATTTGACGATTACCAGGACGAAATCGACGAGATCGACGCGATGACCGACGAGGAGCTCGAGGCGTTTGAGGCCTATGAAACCCGGGACTACTCGCCTGAGGAGCAGGAGCCCGTCGTGTTTGCCGCGGAGAAGGACGAGATCGACGCGGCCATCTCCAAGGACAGGCTCAACGGCTACATCGACCGCAAGGGAGAGACGTCCGCGCCGGAGGGCAGCCCGCTGGAGCGCTATGAGAACGTGCAGGTTCACACGAGAATGGCGGCCCATCCCTCGGTGGAATACACGGAGGACACCGTCAGGATCGACGACCGCTCCGTCACGGGCACATTTCCGGAGTTCAGCTCCGTGAAGGATGTCCAGCTTCCCCAGGACATGCGCTTTGCGAGGGTGAACGCGCAGGAGAAATGCTGCAACGAGGAGCTCTGCAGGGACGTGACGGAGAATCCGGAGGCCTACCGGGATGTCTTCACGGACAGGCAGATGGAGCAGATCCGCAGCCATGAGACGCCGGAGGGCTACACCTGGCATCATCATCAGGAGGTGGGCAGGATGCAGCTCGTGGATTCAAGGATCCACGAGGCCAACAGGCACGACGGAGGCTTTGTCCTCTGGGGCGGGGAAAAGCGGTAATTCACGAAGAACACACCGGGAGAAAGGAGAGGCGGGATGGAGACGATCAACCGGGCAGGACAGCTGTACAACGAAATGAACCGTCTGGGCAGCCGGCAGGCGGCGGCAGCCGAGGCGTATCTCGCCGGACGCGACGCGGAGCCGCCGCCCTGTCCGGGGACGATGAGCTTTTGCCGCATCCTGTCCATCAGCAGAAGCGAGGACGACGACAGGGCGTATGCGTCAAGGGTGGCCGGCTTTTACGCAGTCGCGGCCAAGCTGGGCGCGTCGGTGCTGTTCCTCTGGCAGAGCCATGATGACGGCACGCTGACGTGCGACATCGGCGTGGACGCGCAGCGGGCGGACGAGCTGACCCGGGCCTTTGCGGATCAGGTGCGGGGCATCGCCTATACGGCGCCCCGGATGCCGCGGCCCGATCCGGCGCATGAGCTGTGGGGCATGGACGGCCTGAGCATGAGCGCCCCGGAGGACAGGCCGCCGCGCATCGACGACGCGCTGGGCGCTCTGAAGCCGGGCTGCGCGCTGCTGCTGGTGCTCAACCCCATCAGCCCGCAGGCGGTCAGCAGGGCGCTGGAGCGCGCGGACAGGCACGCCTCCACGCTGTCCCTGTTTCACAGGCTCTCCTGTGTGCTGGGCGCCACGAGGGTCAGAAGCCGCGCGTCGGGCACGTCGGATGCGGATGCGCTCACGCGGATTCAGACGACCACGGCGTCCCGAAATGCGTCGGACACGCACACGCGCCAGTCCGGCTCCGCGCAGGGCTCCAACACGGGCCTGCACAGCTTCCTTTCGATGGGCAGCAACAACAGCACGAACCAGGGCGCGAGCGTCGCCCACTCCACGGGAGAGAGCACGGCGGAGAACAGCGGCACGACCACCGGAAGGACGAGAACCGTGACCGCAACGGAGACAACCGGCACAAACGACACGGAGAACATGAATGCCAGCGCCGACTTTTCGCGCGTCGGCGCGGCGCTGCGGCAGCTTGCGCGCCGCCGGAGCCGGCTGCACAGGGCGCAGATCAGCGGCATGAGTACCTGCGCGGTCTATGCCTTTGCCCCCGCGCAGAAGGCGCAGGTGATCTTGGCGACGGTCAATGCGCAGAGCGCCGGGCGCGGGGAGGACGGCGCGGACATGGACCTGGTGACCGGCATCCGCCGCGCCGGCGGCGCGCAGGAGCTGCTGCGGATGCTGGAGACGGGGCGGCATGTGCCAGGCTTTGGCACGGCGGCCCTGCCCGGGGAGATTCCCCCGTTTCTGCCCATGCGCGAGATGCGCGGCTTTCCGGTGGACAGATCCGCGGCCTATGCGCGCAATGTGGTGCTTCGCGGCGGCGCGGAAACGATCCGCATCGGCGTCATCGTCGACGGGGAACGCGAGACCGACAGGCCTGTGGAGCTGGACATCGATGAGTTCACCTCGCACATCATCGCGGCGGGCGCGACGGGCAGCGGAAAGACGACGGCGCTGTGCAACCTGGTCAACCAGACGATGCGCAGGAGGCCGCACGTGCACATCCTGGCGATCGACCCCAAAAACACGATCCGCCCGGGCGACTTTGTCGGCGGCGCGACGCTGTACACGACAAGAACAGATCTCAATCAGAACATCCTTCGCCTGCAGCCCTTCGCTGTGCCCGACGGCGTGTCGCTGGCCTCGCACATCGATCATCTGGCGGCGCTGTTTGAGTCCTGCTGGTCCATGAGCGCGGCCATGCCGGACATCCTCAAGCAGGCGGTCTTTTCGGCATACCGCCGCTGCGGCTGGGATATCGCCTGCGGGATCCGCGTCGCGATTCCCGGCATGCCGCGGTGGCCGGATTTCGCCATGCTCGAGGAGGAGACCCGCGCGATCATCTGCAGGGGCGGCTTCTCGGAGCGCACGCGCAGCGATTATCTCGGCGCGCTGTGCACGCGATTGCATTCGCTGAGCACGAACGTCTGCGCGGAGATCTTCCGGGCGGAAAATACGGTGCCCTTTGAGGAGCTTTACGACAGGAATGTCATCGTTCACTGCGGCTCGGTGTCGGGCGAGACGCTCTCCCTGATCATGAGCGTCCTGCTTTTGGGCCTGGTGGAATACCGGCAGAGCGCGGCGGCGGGCAGGCGCAACCTCCCGCTGCAGCACATGACGCTCTTTGAGGAGGCGCACGCGCTGGCGCCGCGCAGGGATTTTCCCGACGGCAACAAGGAGAACGCGTCCATCGGCGGCAAATCGAGCGAGGCGATCACAAAGCTGCTTGCGCAGGCCCGGGACATGGGCGAGGCCTGCATTCTGTCCAACCAGACGATCCACGAGATCAGCAGGCAGGCCGTGGAGAACACGGCGACGAAGCTGGTCTTCCAGGTTCAGGGAAGGGGCGATATCGAGGATCTCGCCGCGGCGCTTGCGCTGGACCCTGCGCCCGCGCAGGGCATGAGCCAGGCGCTGGGGCTGGCGCGGCTGGAGAAATACCATGCGGTGGTCTGCCAGCGGGGCTGGAGGTCGCTGCCGGTGAAGGCCAGGATGGACGACAACCCGCTATCCGGCGACGAGCAGCAGGAGGCGGGCGGACAGGAGCTGCGGCGCTGGTGGGCGGGCCAGGTGGTCAGGGTGCTCTGCTGCGCGCAGAGCATGGAGCAGCTGCGCGCGCAGATGCAGACGCTGCTGGAGGATGAGCGCATCGCCGGGCAGCTGAGGCAGGACACGCGGGCCAGGCTGAACGATTGCCTGCAGGCGGAGGAAAGGGACCGCGCGCAGATGGCCGGCAGGCTGCTACTCTCCTTCTTTGACCAGCTGACGGGCATCCTGATCGCGCATTACGGCACGCGGGAGGACGAGCTGTACCGCGCCGTGCTGGGAAACCTGGACAGGTATGCGGATGTGCGGGACCTCACGCCCGACCAGCGCCGCAGAATAGCCCGGGAGATCCTCGCCGCGGAGAGGGCGAGAGGGACGCTGGGCGAATGAACCGGGGCCGTCCACCCGGCGGGACAAGCCGCCCGGGGGACGGCCCTTATGATGTAGAGGAAAACGGCCCCGGTTCCGGAGCCGGCAAAAAAAGAGGAGGCATGCAAGATGCGGCCTCTGCCGGCAGCGGCGCCAACACGAAAAGGAGATGAGATGGATGAGCTTCAATACCTGTATGGGATGGGGCGGCGTGCGCGCGTCCTATCATAGCGGGACGACGCCCAAATGCGAAAAGGCCTATATGACGGGCGACGCGTTCCGCGTCCTGCTGCGGTCGGTCGCCGGCGGAAGCCGGAGGGGGCGAATCGCCAGCGAGGACGGCGTGCAGCTCTACGGCTGGCGCGTGATTGAAAGGGACGGCTCGCTCTCTGCGATCGTCACCGACATCGTGGAATCCTCCCCCCAATCCCGCAGGTCGTCGGTCACCTTCGATGTGGATTACGCGTATGCCATCCACCGCGACCGCTATCTCCGGGATCTGCGCAACCAGAGGGATTTCAACCTCCTGGGCTATATCCACAGCCATCCCGGCCACATGACGGTTTTCTCGCCGACGGATGTGGACACCATGGCGGAGTACACCCGCAGCGACATGGAGGTCATGCTCAGCGGGCTGGTCACCCTGAGCGACGGCAGGCTGGAGCTGACGATGTACGCGGTCACGCAGCAGGGCTGCGAGATGGACATCTGGCATCTTCCGCTGAAGGTTTCGGACAGGGAGGTCGCGCGCAGGATGCCCGTATGCGCGCCCAAGCCCTTTGGGCAGGTGTGGTGCGAGGCGTCCGGCGCGCAGACGCCGCCGGACTTCAGCCTCGTGGAGATCGAGACGGACGGCAGGGCCGCGCCGGAGGAAAGACAAGCGCCCGCGCCCCGGGTGGATGAACCGGAGCGGACGGAGCCGGAACAGACGCCGGAAGCCGGGCGGGAGGAGGGATGACCCTGTGCAGGAGGCTGTGGTGATCCGCACGGATGAGCAGCTTGCGCAGATCGTGCGGCTCGGCAGCATTCTGCGCATGCCCCGGCTGGAGCTGATGCTTCACGACGGGGTGTCCTTTGGCTCCATGGACGGTCTGGTGCATCTGGCCTCTCGGGAGCTCGCGCGATGCCATGAAAACCTGCAGCTGAACTACTGGCGCATCGCCGCGAAGGAGGGCCCCGGGGGCACGCGCTGCCGGATCGTCACGGATTACTTCGACGCCGGCGCGGACAGGCTTTTCGTCCGCAGGCGGGTGTACGCCAGGGCCATGGCCCTGTGCAGCGGCGGAAGGCCGTCGCCGGAGGCAGTCTGCAGGGCGGTGAGGCAGGATATCGCATACGGAACCGCCGGCGCGAATCCCCACTGTGTCTCATCGGCGCTGCGCAGCGGCACAGGCGTATGCCAGGCGATTTCGCACTATGTGTTCCAGCTGATGGTGCGCTGCGGGTATCCCTGCGTGGTGCGGACGGGCACGCTCGGCGGGGTGAGGCATTCGTGGAACCGCATCCGCCTGCATGGCGCGTGGCAGACGGTGGATCTGTGCGTATCCGGGCCGGCCGAGTACCTGGAGGAGACGGCGGAGACAGCCCAGCAGCAGTATGACGCGATGACGGTATATCTGCACAGACGGGTCAGGCTGCATGAGCGCGGAGCGGATGTGAACGGGATCCCGTTTCCGCAGCATGTCGCGGACAGGCGTTGGGTCTGTCCGACGCGCTTTGTGCAGTGCTTCAACGGCGCCTCCTTCAGGGATGGGGACAGCCTGATCCTGTGCATGGGCGCGGCGGCGCGCTCAGTACCCTTCTCCGCCCTGCGCGAAACGCCGGAGCATATCCCGTATATGGAAACGGCGCAGTTTGCCCGGCTCATGGGCCTGCGGATGGAGAACGACTGCCTGCTCTTTGCAGAGGGGCTGTGACAGACCTGACATCACGACGGACAGAAAGGAAGAAGAAAGCATGAACGAAAGCGAGAGCAAAAAGCAGATGATGCGGGAGCTGGGATTTGCGGAGGAATCCCTGCGGATGAACAACACGGTGCTTTGCTGCACGGATATCCCGCGCGGCTATACCGGCGAGCTCCAGGCGGCGTACAACCCGGACAGCGGCGTCCACTATGTCTGGCATACGCCGGACACGGCGCTCGGCAGCATCGCGCGCACCGTCGTGCTGAAGGGCAGCCGGGAGGAGGCCGGGGAGGCCCTGCGCCGCTATCCCCTGGCCGGCTGGTGGGCGGAGGGCGTGCCCCAGTTTGTCGAGATGACCGGGGACGGTCCTGTCCATCTGCAGACGCGGGAGTACAGCGCCGAATCGCTGTATTCCCGCAACGGGGATCCGGCGACCGGCGAGGCGCTTGCGCGCAAGCGCGTGGTGATCGCCGGCTGCGGCAGCGTCGGCAGCCAGGTGGCGATGCACCTCGCCCGCGCCGGCGTGAAGCGCTTCGTGCTGGTGGATGCCGACTGCGTGGAGCTCCACAACCTTTCGCGCACGTTCGACCGCAGCATGCTCGGCCAGTTCAAGACGAAGGCGGTCGCGCAGAGTCTTCAGCTGATTTCTGCGCAGATCGTGGTGGACACCTTCGAGAGCGACGTGCAGAATGTGGAGACGTCCTTCTATGATCTGCTCGTTCCCGGGGAGACGCTGATCATCGGCTGCGCGGACAACCGCGTCTGCGATGAATGGCTCTGCCGCCTGGCCGCGCAGCTGCGGCTGGATTTCATGAGCGCGGGCTTCTGGCCGAACGCGGCGGTGACGGAGAACTTCGTCTACCGCTGTGGCACGGAGGACCACACCTACGGCTGCCTGCTCCGCGAGGCGATTATCGAGGACGCCCGCGCGCAGCACGCGGCGAACTACGTCGACGCCGGCAGCACCGCGAGGCCGAATGCGGGCCTGGGCTGCAACGTGCAGCTGGGCAACAGCATTAGCGCGATCCTCGCGCTGGACATGCTCATGCGCGGGGAGACGGGCTATCACGCGCAGCTTCTTCCCTCGCTGAGCAGCCAGATGCTCCTCTTCGCCTGCACGACGAATCCGGCGCTCGCGGGCGCTGAGGTCGGAGGCTGGGCGCCGCGCCCGCTCTGGAGCCAGTGCTGCGGGCTTGCGCCCGAGGAGGTGTGCGCCTGCCCGGGGCATGACGCCCGCCCGGACACGCCGCGGATGACATCTTTATGAGTAGAGCGGACTGCACGGAAAAGATCACAATGAAAAAAGGAGGGACACTATGCAGTGGTATATGCAAAACCCGCAGCGCTATGCGTGCGAGGTGAAGGCCGTCTACGACGTGCTGCGCAGGCTGGAGCCTCAGGAGGTCGCCCTTCGGGACGGAAGGCGCGGCTTCATCATGAATTTCAAGGTGCCGGATCCGGAGGGCAAGCTGATGGGCTCCGACGGCGCGCATTACCAGAACTACCGCGTCCTGATGATGTGGAACAGCGACCATCCCTACTCTGCAGCCCGCTGTTTCGGCGGCAGCGTGAAGACGTATTTCATGGATCCGTCGATTGCGGAAATCGAGAAGGCGTACCGCGCGCATGGACGCGCGCGCGTCCCGCATCTGCTCTATGACCGCCATCCGGTCACGGGCGCGCACATCAAGATCCCCTGCACCCAGAGGATGTGCCGGGAGAGCGAGTCCTTCTCGATGGTCACGGCGGCTGCGCTGGTGATGAACTGGCTCTCCGCCATGACAGCAGGCAAATACCGCGAGTCCGCCTATACCGCGTTCTGCGAGGACTGAGCTTTGCAGAAGGACTTACGCAGAAGGACTGACAGAGTAAGGAAAGGAAGGAACGTATGAACAGAATCGATCGCCGGAACCTCGCCGCCATGACCAGCTCCCTCACCAGCAACGAGCCGATGGGCCTGAACACCGAAACCGGCATGCCGCAGACGGGCAACGGCCTGACCGCGGCTGCGTCCGCCAGCGATATGACCGTGCCCAACGGCGGCGCGATCATCGACCCGAAGCCAGGCAGCAAGTTCGCCGCGCCGGAGGACGACTTCGGCACGATGCCGGTGTCGATGAACCGCCACGGCGACATCATCGGCACGGAGTCTGCCGCGGATCAGAGCGGCCGCGAGGGCGGCAGCGCGCCGGACAGCGTGATCGCGCCGAAGCCGGGCAGCAAGTTCGCCGCAGCGGCCTGACTGCGGAAGCGGCCTCCCCGGGCGGCTCAGCCCGGGGAGACGGCCCTCCCGCGCAGATGGAGACTGTACCCATATGATGTAAAGGAAAAAGAGAGAAAACCTGCATCGCAAAAAAACAGGCTGGGCTGAAGCCGGCTCCAGGCCTGTGGGAGAGGAGGCTCTCCCGGGATTTCAGGAAGGGACGGCAGGCGTCCTCCCGAATCCCGACAGCCGGATGTGCGCAGGAACAGAAAAAGAACACCATACAGGAGGAAGAGCGCGATGAGCAAGTTCAATCATGAGGTGGCCGCCCAGATCGCCGAATACCTGGAGAGCGAGAAGTGGCACTTCGACTTCGACGAGGACAACGGCATCTTCAGCTTCGGCATGCACATCGACAGCAGGCTGAAGACGATCCGCTACTACATCAAGGTCAACATGAACGACTATTCCGTGTACGGCATCGCGCCTGTCAGCGCGAATCCGGAGGACAGGGACGAGATGCTCTCCATGGCGGAGTTCATCTGCCGCGCGAACTACGGCCTGCGCGTCGGCGCGTTCGAGATGGACATGGAGGATGGCGAGCTCCGCTATCACACCTCCGTCTATTTCAAGGGCATCACGCTGGCCAGTCCGGTGATCGAGCGCTCCATCTACATGGTGGCGCGCATGTTCGAGCACTACGGACAGGGCATCCTGGGCGTCCTCTTCGGGGGCAAGGACGCCAAGGCGGCCTACGACGAATGCGAGGAGGAGATCGACGGCCGTCTGGAGGCGGCCAGAAAGGCGATTGAGAGGCTGCGCGCCTCGCTGCCGCTGGACGGCGGGGACGCCGGCGACGAGACCGGCGAGGCCGACGACGACGAGGACATCGACGACGAGGACTACGATGAGGACGACGGCGAGGACTTCGACGGGGACGATGACGGCGATGAGGACGACGAACTGCCGATGGACGTGTTCGACGAGCAGGACGGGGACGAATGACCGGTTGCCCGGGGCTGCAGGCGGGAGGCCGCAGCCCCGGCGGCTGACGCACCACGACGGCAGGCATACAAGGAGGAGAGGCGGGACGAGCGGATGACGCCCCATCCGCGCCGGCCCCCTGTGACCGGCAGCAAGGCCGCTTCCATGATCCGGGATCATGGAGGCGGCTTTCTTTTCCCGCGCATGAACGGGCTTTCAGGATGGACAGCGCGAGGGGAATGATGCGGCAGGCGGCAGGAGGACAGCGCCTGATGTGGAAAATAGAGGAAGAGGAAACGGGTAGGAAGCCGAACGCGCATGCGTGCGCGCCCGGCAGAGCTGCACCGGGTGACAGACGGAGGCAATGCAAATGAAGGATGATCGGACGACGAGGCTGGAATTGATCACGGATTGTGCGCTGTACGGCGGGGCTTCCCTGGTCTGGTACGGAAACATCCTGTTTCGCCGCCTGCCGAATGCGACATACGGGGAATCGCAGGCGATTTACTGGGCGGCGCTGGCGGTCTTTGGCGCGGTCGGCCTGGCGGCGGCGCTGAAAAGGGAATGCAGATTGTGGGTCTTTCTGCGGTGGCTGATCCTGGCTTATGCCATTTACACGGTATGCGCGTATGCGCAGACGTATGGAAGAATACTTGTCGCGGCGGCGGTCATATGCCTGGCGGTTTCCTGCGCATACGGGCTGTGGCTGCGGCTGCGCATGGCGGGCGGACGGCGGCGGAGGAGGCATCCGTACATCCGCAGGTGGCTGAGTGCTTCCAGCTCCGTTTTCGCGGTGGGCGCGCTGGCGGTCATGGTGCTGCTGGGCACGAGCCGGATCTTCGGCGATAACCTGATCAGGGCGTCCGAGCAGAAAATGGAGGTCGGGGACGTCGCCGGGATGATGGAGAGCAGCGCGGATACCCTTGTCAGGCTGAAGGAGGAGACGTGGCGCGGGCTTTCAACCGTGGAGAAGCTCAATGTGCTGCAGACTGTGGCAAGCATTCAGGCCGTGCAGCTCGGCCTGCCCAACGAGATCCGGGTGGGCGCATCGAATCTGGAGGAGCATATCCTCGGCAACTATTCGGACGATACGTACATGATTGCCATTGACCTGGATCATCTGGAGAACGGCTCCGCCCGGGATGTGCTGAATACCTGCTTCCATGAGCTGTATCACAGCTATGAACACCGGGCGGCAGAGGCATACCGGGACGCGTCCACGGAGCTGAAGACGCTGGTTCTGTACCGCCGCGCAGCGGAATACGCCTGGGAGCTGGACTGCTATGAGAATGCGAAGGAGAATCCGGAGCGCTACATCGCCCAGCGGTGTGAAGTCGACAGCAGGGCGTATGCGGACGGCGCGGCGGACGAATACTTCCGCTTCATCGATGAGTATGCGCCCGAATATGAATGAGGGGAGGCCCGGATGGACGCGGCTGCCCCTCCCCTCTGTCTCCCCAAAACGACGATTGCCCACCCGAAGCACAGCGGCTGCTGGATGCTTCGGGCGGGCTTTTTTTATCCGGACGCCAGCGGGCGCCTCCCCGCGGGTCGTGCGGACGCGGGAGGCGTGGAGGAGCCTGCCGGTTGTGCGGCCCGTGCTTTCCGCACCGGCATATCGGGCGGATGTCCGCCGGGCTGCGCCTGCTCAGCCGTCAGGCGCCCGACCCGTCCGCGGGATCGTCCTGCGCCGCGGGACAGAGGGTCAGCTCGTGCGTCTCGAAGCGCTCCTTGCTCCAGCAGTTGAAGGCGCGCAGCGTGTAGCAGCCGCGCAGCTCGCTTTTGCCCAGCGTCTGCCGCTGGACATAGCGCGTGGCGGTTCCGGCATCGCCATCAAGCGGCACGACCTCGCCCGTCGCGGTCATGCCCTCCGTCAGCCGCTGTTCGGACGGCGTGTCCGCCGTAGAGGCCGGGTCGATGAATTCAAACCACAGCCCGTCCTCCTGCTGCGCGAACAGCGCGGGATCCACGACGGTGTATTCGATCGTCGCATAGAGCTCCTGCGGCTTTTCCTCGATGAGCAGGCGGTCGACGCGCACGCCGCAGTCCGAAAACAGCACGGGCTCCCCGCTCACATGGACTCCCTCGAGACCCCCCTCCGTGGCGGGCGCGGCAGAGGGGTCGACAGCCGCGGTCAGCGGACGGTCATCCTCAAACAACTGCTGCTTGCAGAGCGTCAGCGTGCCGTCCTCGCCAAGCGCATAGTCGAGCCAGCCACCGGCTGTGCCCTGTGCCTCCTCCTGCGTAGAGACGTTGACGCGCCAGGCGGAGGCATAGCCCCGCTCGGCATAGACCTCCTGCACCGTGCGCGCGTCCTGCGCGTCCTGCGTCAGGAAGCTCCAGGCATCGTCCATCCGGCAGTCCGGCCCCAGGAGCAGCATGTCTGCGGTGTCGGGCGTCACGTCGATCGTCAGGCGAACCGTCCGTCCATCATAGTAGAGCTCGCGGACGCAGGCCGTCGCGCCGCCCACGCGCAGCGAGGCTGTGTCGCTGACGATGTAGTCCGCCGCGTCGGGCGGGATCTCCACGCCCTGGAAGCGGCCAATGAAGTCGAGCATGCCCGCGCGGCCCGCTGCCAGCGCGACTGCGCTGAGCGCCGCCAGCAGCAGCACGGCGGCCAGCACTGCCGAAAGGCCCCTGCTCATCCGGGGGCTCCTTCCCCGCGCCGCCGAGAGCACCTGTCCCCGCAGCTGCGGGGAGACGCGCACGCCGCGCATGCCCTCGCGCAGCTGCCGCGAAACCGTTTCCTTTTTCATGCCTCGATCTCTCCTTTCAGCGCCTCGCCCAGCAGCGCCCTCGCGCGCCGCAGGCGGGTCGATACCGAGTTCGCCGGGAGATGGAGCGTGGCCGCGATCTCCCGAATCTTCATATCCTCATAGTAGTAGAGCACGATCACCTCGCGGTATTTGCCCGGCAGGGCGAGCACGGCCTGCGTGACCTCGCCCGCCGCCTCGGATTGCGGCGCGCTTTGCGAAAGCGCGAGCGCGTCGAGCGGCTCGCAGCGCCTGCGCAGGCGAAACCAGCCGGAGCGGAGCGTGTCCCGGCAGACGTTGACCCCGATGCGAAAGAGCCAGGTCTTGAGGCTGCTCTCCCCGCGAAAGGTATTCAGATGCCGCCACGCCTTGATGACGGCGGTCTGAAAGGCGTCCTCCGCGAGCTGCCTGTCGCCCAGATACAGCGTACACAGCCGAAGCAGCTCGTCGCCGTAGGCGTCGATCATCTCCTCAATGCTCATGTGGGTGTTGTCCATTTGTATGTCCTCCTTGGGGATGAAGCGCCCCGGGCCCGTTGGGCACGCTCATCGCCCGATTCGTTCCTTCGCGCGTTTTCACGCGTGCGTCTCCTCTGTGGGAGTTCGCCTGTATAGACGGGCAATGGTCGGCGTTTTCGTTCGCAAATATACTTTTTACTCTGAAAGTCTCTCTGCAAAGCTTCGGACTCGGCCTCAAAGCCATGGGACTTGCATCACTTGGTCGGAAATGCAACCGGCATCATGCCGGTTTTGATCAAAAAAGCGGCTGGGGAGCCAATTTCAGATCGCCGACAAAAGGGGCGCTGTCTCAAAATGGCGAAATCAAGCCATGAGAGGCAGCGCCTTCTGTTTCGCAGAGCACACATACGGGGCTTGACCCGTATAGAAATGCGCCCTCGTATCTGTTCGACAAACTGGAATTTTATGCGGGATCTTCAGCGCGCTAAAGCATGGATTTTTGCAACTTTTTCGGAATAATCAAAGGGACGCGAGCTTTCGCTTGCGT
>SFHU01000113.1 GCA_004555535.1 Clostridiales bacterium | reverse complement strand
GCCCGTCGCGCTCTCCTTGAAGTAGCCCAGCGCCGCGAGCGCCTTCTGCAGCCGCGTGACGTGGCCGTTGCGGCTCGTGCGCCGCAGCACCCATTCCGTGTTCAGTCTTTCGACCGCGGCAAGTGCGCCCGTATCCGGGGAGGCCGCCGGCGCAATCGTCGTGTCCGGGGAAGCTGTCGTGCCCGGCGCAGGCGTCGTGCCCGCGACAGGCGTTTCAGGCAGACCGGCGCGCTCCTCCTCCCGGGCCAGCTCGCCCTGTATCGCGGCGAGCGTCCTCGGTCCAGCGACGCCGTCCGCGCTCAGGTCATGCTCGCGCTGGAAGACGCGCACGGCCTCCTTCGTCAGCCGCCCATAGTTGCCCGTGACCGCACCCCCGTAATAGCCCAGCGTCTGCAGGTTTGTCTGCAGCGCGCGCACGGCGCTGCCGCTCGAGTTCAGCCGGAGCAGACTGTCGTTCCCCTGCGCGCCTCCATTCAGGCTGCTTTCTCCCGCCGCAGCGTCTCCGGCCTCCAGCTGTCCGAGCGCTGTGAGCGTCTTCGGGCCGGCGATGCCGTCCGCTGTCAGCCCGTTCGCCCGCTGAAACCGGCGCACGGCCTCCTTGGTCAGCGGGCCGTAGCGCCCCGTGACCGTGCCGTCGTAGTTCCCCAGCGCCTTGAGCTTCTCCTGCAGCGCGCGCACGGCGCTGCCCGTGCTCCCCTCGCGCAGGAGTTGATCGACGCTGATCGTCCCGCCCGTGCTGCCCGTCTGCGCCGCGGGCGCCTGCGTCCCCGTGCGCAGATAGAGCAGCTCAATCGTCCGCTCGTCGGCAACGCCCGTCTGCGGCAGGCCGGCCTTCTTCTGAAAGAGCCTGACCGCTTTCTCCGTCCGCTCGCCGAAATGGCCGGTGATGCCCGCGTAATACAGGTCCAGATCTGTCAACGCCTGCTGAATCGTCGCAATCTCGTCCGCATAATCGCCCTGGCTGTAGCTCTGAGCCAGCGCCGCGCCCATGTGCAGTGCCAGAAGCGCCGCCAGCAGCAGGGATATCCATCTCTTCATTTCCGCTTTTCTCCCTTCGGATCCGTTTTCCGCTTTTCTGCGGGGGACGGCTTTCTCTCGCTTCGCCCGTCCTCTTATGGTATAGACGCGGAAAGCGGGCGTTTTTGCACACCCTTTTACCCAAAACGACAGTTTTTTTCAAAGCCCGTCCGCGCCCCGCAGAACCCGCCCGCCGCGCGGCGCATACGATGCAGTATCCTGCCTTGAAAGGAGGCGGACGGAGGCCTTCCTCCGTCCATGCATCATGGAAAACCGCGATCTTCCGACCCCTTCGCTGCCTGCTGAAGGGGATATGCCCGCCGTTGACGAGGGGCAGATTCCCGTCGTTCCCCTCCCCACGCCCGAGCAGAGCTTCCCCGTTTTCCCCGGCCCCGATGAGGGCCAGATTCCCGTCGTTCCCCTCCCGACACCCGAGCAGAGTTTTCCCGTCTACCCCGGCCCCGGCGGAGGGCAGACCCCCTCCACGCCAACCCCCAGCGTCCCTTCGATTCCCACGCCGGGCACGCCCTCCATCCCCGGCGGCGCGATTCAGCCCCTGCCCGGCAGTGGGAACGTCCCGGTCTACGCCGGCTATGCCGCCGCACGCTTCCTCAACGCGGCCTACGGCTACCGCCCGCTGCGCATCTATGTGGGCAGCGCGCTGGCCGTGCCGCTGCTGGGCGCCTCGTCGGTTTCCGCCTACGTCCGCCTGCGCTCCGGGTATCAGACGATCACGGTGGCGGGTCAGGACGGCTACATCTACCTGCAAAGGACGCTGCCGTTTGTACGCGGCGAGCGCTACACGGTCGCCATCGTCAACCGCGCCGGAGGGCTGGAGCTCGTGCAGATCTCGGATGCCTGCTGCGCGCCGGCCAGGCAGGGCGCGACCTTCCGCGTCAGCAACCTCGCCTACAACAGCGGCCCCATCGACGTTCTGCTCTCCGACGGGCGCGTCGTCTTCGCGGACGTGCGCTTCAAGGAGACGACCAGCGCCAAGCGCATCGCGCCGGGCGCGTATCAGTTTCTCTTTGCGGAGACGAACCTGCTCCCCGCACCCGCCTACACGGACATCGAGACGCTCGACAGCGCGTTCATCGGCATGAACCCGCTGCCCGACACCGTCGCCACGCTCTACCTGCAGGTGCAGGGCGGGCATCGCTACAGCGTCTTCCTCGTGAGCAGCGGCCCCGGCTACAACGCCGTGACGACGCTGGTCGTGGAGGACTGATCCAGGGCGCCGCGCTTTGTCCCGCGGCGCCCTTTTGAGGCCGCCGTCAACCATCTGTCAACCGCCTCCGCGTGAACACAAGCGTCATTTTTCTTTGGTTTTTCGGGGCAATTCCACCAAAAAGAGCCAGAAAAGCCAACAAAATCCACGCTTCGAATTGACAGATTTGATCCTCTGTCTTATACTTATTTCCATACATGCCCTCATCATCGGCTACAAAGGAGATTCACGCATGGAAATCCGTTATTTCAAGAATTATTCCCACTGTCTGGGCCGCGACATGGAGTTCAAGGTCTACGGCCACCGCGGCAAGCCTGTTCTCTTCATCCCCTGCCAGGCAGGCCGTTTCTTCGACTTTGAAAACTTCCACATGGACGACGTCTTCCGTCCGTGGATCGACGAGGGCAAGGTCATGGTCTTCTCCATCGATACCATCGACAACGAGACCTGGGCCAACAAGGGCGGCAACCCGCGCCAGCGCATCGAGCAGCATGAGCGCTGGTACCGCTACATCGTCGAGGAAATGGTGCCAACCATCCATCATCTCGCCGGCGAGCGCAACTGGCATCAGGAGGCCATCACGACGTTTGGCTGCTCGATGGGCGCGCAGCACGCGGCGAACCTCTTCTTCCGCCGTCCGGATCTGTTTGACAGCGTCCTCGCCCTCTCCGGCGTCTATGACTCCAGGGACGCCTTCGGCGACTACATGGACGATCTCGTCTACGCCAATTCCCCGTGCGACTACCTCGCCGGCCTGCCGGCGGATCACCCGTACATCCGCATGTACAACGAGCGCAAGATCATCATCTGCGTCGGCCAGGGCGCGTGGGAGGACGTGCTCAAGGCGAGCACCGCGCGGCTTGACGGCGTGCTCAGGCGCAAGGGCATCAACGGCTGGGTCAACTTCTGGGGCTACGACGTCAACCACGACTGGGACTGGTGGTACAAGCAGACGGCCTATTACCTGCCCTTCATCCTCGGCGAGCAGTAAGAGGCTCCTCTTTTTCAAAGCCGCCTTTCCCTTTGATATGGCCCTTCATTTATTTACTCATGAAAAGGAGTGTTTCAAATGAAAAACTTCGTCTTCATCTCCCCGAATTTCCCGACGAACTACTGGAAGTTCTGCGCTGAGCTCAAGCGCAACGGCATGAACGTGCTGGGCATCGGCGACTGCCCGTATGACCAGCTGATGCCGGAGCTCAAGGCCTCCCTGAACGAATACTACAAGGTTTCCTCGCTGGAGAACTACGACGAGGTCTTCCGCGCCGTCGCCTTCCTGACCTACAAGCACGGCAAGATCGACTGGCTGGAGAGCAACAACGAATACTGGCTCGAGCGCGACGCCGCGCTGCGCACCGCCTTCAACATCACGACCGGCTTCCAGGTCAGCGACATGGAGGCCGTCAAGTACAAGTCCGCGATGAAGGCCTACTATGCCAAGGCGGGCATCAAGACCGCGCGCTGGCACCTCGTGCGCGATTACACCGGCTGCAAGGACTTCATCGCCGAGGTCGGCTACCCGGTCATCGTCAAGCCGGACAACGGCGTGGGCGCCTCCCATACCTACAAGCTCAAAAACGACGACGAGCTCAACTACTTCTTCGCGACCAAGGACGACGTCCTCTACATCATGGAGGAGTTCGTCAACGGCACCGTGCATACCTACGACGGCATCATCGACGCGCAGGGCAACCCGCTCTTTGAGACGGGCAACGTCACGATGGATTCCATCATGGACACTGTCAACACCAACGGCAACTCCTGCTATTACATCGAGAAGGAGCTGCCCGAGGCCATGCGCGACGTCGGCCGCCGCACGGTCGCTGCCTTCGGCGTCAAGAGCCGCTTCGTCCATCTCGAGTTCTTCGTCCTCAACGACGACCAGCCGGCGCTGGGCAAGAAGGGCGACATCCTGGGCCTTGAGGTCAACATGCGCCCCTCCGGCGGCTTCAGCGCGGACATGTTCAACTTCGCCAACTCCTGCGACGTCTACAAGATCTGGGCGGACATGGTCGCCTTCAACCGCCGCACGGTGCCGGACAACGGTGCGGAGCACTTCTACTGCTGCTACTGCGGCCGCCGCGACGGCAAGAACTTCGTCATGGATCACAACGCGATCATGTCCAAGTACGGCGACAAGATCAAGATGGCGCAGCGCATCCCGAAGGCGCTCTCCGGCGCGATGGCGGATATGATGTATCTGTGCAACGTCTCCACGCCCGAGGAGAAGGCGGAGTACTACGCCTCCCTGCTGGCGGAGCGCTGATGCTTCACCGGTCATTTCCCAAAAATACGCCCGCCGCAGGGAGCTTTCCTGCGGCGGGCTTTCGACAGGCCGTTCTCTTCGCGGCGTGTCGCCGCAAAAAATTGACCAGGTGGTCTGCTTATGATAGCGCATTCCGACCACCTGGTCAATATTTCTTTCTCTCTATGACTGACCCGCCTCAGCTCTCACCGGGCATCACCGATATGCTCGAAGAAATCGTCCTTTTCCTCGTCCTCGCCGACCATGGAGAATGCCAAACCGAACACCGCGTTGTCATAGGGACCGAAGTCCTCGACCCTGTACTCGGTGTCCTGCTGGGAGATATGGCAGGCAAACGCCGCCTCGGCCATTTCCAAAGCTGTCCTGCCGTCAAAGGCCGCCAGCGGCTGGCGCCAGTCCATGCGCAGCCTCCCCTGCTCATACAGATGCAGGTAGAGCTTTTGAATCTGCCAGGGCTCCGTCTCCGCCAGCCGTCTGTCCTGAACCGCCGGATCCGCCGCCAGTGCGACGCAGGTCTGCGCGGCATCGGCTGCCGCGCGGTGGACGGCATGGCCGTATTCGCCGTTCACGTCGTGCGTCACGACCACCTCCGGCCGGTAGCGCCGGTAGAGCCCGACAACATAGCGCTGCACCTTGTCCCGGCTCCAGCCGCTCTTGCCGTAGAGCCCGCTGAGGCTGAGGCTGTACTGATCGCCGAACGGCCCCAGGTCGGGATAATGCCGCACGCCGCACAGCCAGAGGCCGTCGAGCAGCTCGAGCTTGCGATAGGGCGTCGCGGGAACGAGATAGGCCACCTGCACGTCCATCTGCCGCTCCCCGGCATAGTAGGGAATCGTACCGCCCATGAAGAGCACCTCGTCGTCCGGATGGCCGGAAAGCACGAGCAGATCCGCCTTTTCAAGCGGCGGCGCCCAGCGCTGCACCCAGTTGGGCGCCTCGCCCACGCCAAAGACGTGGATCTCGGCGATGACCAGCCGTCCCCACGTCCCCTGCGGCACGATGCGCACCTCGCTTGCCGGCTCGCTCAGCACGGCATAGCCGGTCAGGAAGTCCGTGTCGCAGCCGGCGGCCTTCTGCCACGTCCCCTGCGCATCCCTCACCTGCACGTCAAACGCGCAGGCGGTATCGTAGAACTGGATATAGATGCTCCCGATGGGCGTCTCGGACTCGATGCGCAGGGTCGCGCTGCGTCCGCCCGGGGACGACCAGGTCGAGGTGTATTTCCCGTCCGTCATGCATTTGAGCCGGGCTTCCTCGCTGCCGCGGAACGTGCACAGCGCCGTGATCTCCTCCGCCTCCTGGCAAAGGCCGTCCGCCGCCGTGAGCAGCAGCGTGAAAAGCAGCAAAAGGGCAATGCGTTTCATGGCTTTTCTCCGTTTCTTGTGTTTCTCTTTCAGGCAGCTTTTGGGTGCTCCGCCCGCTTTTTCTGACGGAACCCGGCGCTTTGGCGCGCTTTTCTCCATCCATTCTGCCGGTTTCCCGACAGGCAGATTATACTGTCACGCGCACAATATGTAAATGGAAAAAACTGCCTCAGTAGATTTTCTCCACCCGCGGGACGCCGCAGGCCTTCGCGAAGTCCTGCATGTCCCGCTCGCTGCGGATCAGCATATACTCCCTGAATTCGCCCGTGCGCAGGTCCTGAAAGCCCGCCGCCTGCTCGCCGGTGCAGATGCTGCACCGGATGACGGGCTTCTGTGCGGTGGGGTCATAGCTGAGCGACAATCTCTTTCTGAACATGGCTGCTCCCCCTGACCTCTGTCGTATCCTTTCACCAAACGTCTTTTCTTCAGTATACCACGTTTTCCCGGCGCCGCAAGCGCCTTTTCCACAAAGCAGCAGGCCGCTTTCGGGGCTGCGGCATGGTTGAAACCGGCAGAATCCCCGTTTTTTGTAGCCCTTCCGACTTGCTCCTATTATATCTCAATCGTCGATGCGTCGCACAATTCCGGTTGCTCGCACGAATGCTGCCTCCTTCTCATCAATCTTTCCTTCGGCATTCCTAGTATGGAATCGCGCGGGGAGTTTATGCGCTCAGCGGCTCTGGTAAGGATTGGGCGCTGCAGCGCCGGCGGCGCACAGCCGAACGTTTCATGCGCATGCCGTCAAATCATTTGTCGATCGGCTCCGATTGATGAAGGTTTTTCACTTGACCGGTGAAAAACATTGACAAAAAATGCAAATGGAGTACAATGTTGAACATGCATCGACGCTGCCCCCGAGGCAGCGATCCAGCAAACGGAGGAAAAAGAAAATGAAGAAACTCACTGTGATGCTCGTGCTGATCCTGGCGCTGTGCGTGTCCGCTTCTGCGATGGCGGAGACCGTTCTGCAGCTGGGTACCACCGTCAACGAGCAGGATTCCTTCCAGGTCGCGGCAGAGAAGTTCGCTGAGCTGGTTGCGGAGCGCACCAACGGCGAATACAAGATCGAGATCTATCCCAACGGCACGCTGGGCGGCGAGAGCGAAATGCTCGACTCCATGTCCATGGGCATGCTCGACATGGGCATCATCACCAGCGGCCCGTTCGTCAACTTCTCCGAGGATATGGGCGTGCTCGACATGCCGTTCCTCTTCGCCAGCAACGAGGAGGCCTACAAGGTGCTCGACGGCGAGATCGGCAAGGAGCTCCTTGCCACGCTCGAGGACGCGGGCCTCAAGGGCCTGGCCTACGCCGAGCGCGGCTTCCGCAATGTGACCAACTCCGTGCGCCCGGTGACCAGCGCCGCCGATCTGGCCGGCCTCAAGCTGCGCGTCATGGAGAACGAGGTCTACACCGCCACCTTCAAGGCGCTTAGCGTCAATGCCGTGCCGATGGCCTGGTCTGAGGCGCTGACCGCCATGCAGCAGGGCACCATTGAAGGCGAGGAGAACCCGATCAACGTCATCTACTCCTACGGCCTGTGGGACTACGGCCAGAAGTACGTCACGCTGGATCGCCACAGCTACGCGACCGCGATCATCACCATGAGCCTTGACAAGTTCAATGAGCTTGACGAGGCTACGCAGCAGATCTTCGTGGAGGCTGCGCAGGAGGCCGCCGAGTATGAGCGCGCCTGGGTGGCCGATCAGGAGGCTGGCCAGCTCGAGACGATCAAGAGCAACGGCGTCGAGGTCGTCGAGGAGCCGGACGTCGATTCCTTCCGCGAGGCTGTTCAGCCGGTGTACGAGGCCTATCCGCAGTATGCTGACTATATCGCCCGCATCAACGCTGCGCTGGCTGAGTAATCAGGCATCACAAACGGCGCTCCCGCTGCGGAGCGCCGTCTCTTTTTCACGCTCCCTTCCACCAGCTACTGTGTAAAGGACAACCGCTATGAAAACACTCAAGAACATACTCACTCCCGTCAGTGATGCGCTTGACAAGCTGTGCAGTGTGCTGATCGTCGTCATGCTGGGCCTGATGGTGATCATCACGGGCGCGCAGATCATCTGCCGCACCTGGTTCACGGCGCTGACCTGGTCCGACGAGGTTACGCGCTATCTGCTGATCTGGTCGACCTTCCTTGGCGCTTCCGTCGTCTATCGCCACAGCGGTCACATCTCCGTGACCATCGTGCAGGACGCGGTGCCGCCGCGACTTTCGAAGATCCTGCGCGTCGCCGTGCATGTCATCTGCTTTGTGCTCTTCACGGTGCTTCTCTATTTCAGCTGTACCTACTGCATGAAGCTCAACAAGACCGCCACGACCCTGCCCATCAAGATGAAGTATATTTACCTCTGCGTGCCCATCAGCATGGTCATTCTGATGGTGCATTCGCTGCTGATGGCGGTTGAAGAGGCGACGAAGGAGGTCAAGGCGTAATGGCAATCATTCTTTTCGGCATGTTCATCGCGCTGCTGGTCATTGGCGTCCCCGTCGGCTTTTCCATCTGCTCCGCAGCGGCCGTCACCATGTTTTCCGGCTATGGCAGCGCGAAGATGATGATCGTCGTGCAGCGCATGTTCGCCAGCTGCGATTCCTTCTCGCTGATCGCTGTGCCCTTCTTCATCTTTGCCGGCGACCTGCTTGCGGGCGGCAAGATCTCCAAGGTGCTCGTCGAGTTCTGCGAAAGCCTGCTGGGCATGATCAAGGGCGGCCTGTCGGTCGTCTCCGTGCTCGCCGGCATGTTCTTCGCCGCGATCTCCGGCTCCGGCGCGGCGACCACTGCCGCCGTCGGCGCGACGCTCGTCCCGGAGCTCAAGAAGCGCGGCTACCGCGAGGATTCCGCCGCCGCCCTCGTCGCCGCGGCCGGCACGATCGGCGTCGTCATCCCGCCGTCCGTTCCGATGGTGCTCTACGCGGTCATCGCGGAGGAGAGCGTCAATCGCCTGTTCAAGGCCGGCTTCCTGCCGGGCGCGCTGATGGGCGCTGTGCTCATCGCGATTTCCCTCTTCCAGGCGTACAGGCACAACTATCCCAAGGGCGCGTCCTTCTCGCTCCAAAACGTCGTAAAGACCTTCGTCAAGGCGATTCCCGGCATCCTGATGCCCTGCATCATCCTGGGCGGCATCTTCTCCGGCTACTTCACGCCGTCTGAGGCCGCCGCCGTTGCGGTCATCTATGCGCTGATCGTCTCCGCGTTCGTCTACCGCGACCTGACGCCCAAAAAGCTGTATCAGACGATGCTCGGCTCGGCCAAGACCAGCGCCGTCATCATGATCATCATCGCCTGCTCCGGCCCGTTCGGCTGGGCGCTGGCCAACTGGAAGATTCCGGAGACGATCTCCGCCGCCGTG
>SFHU01000112.1 GCA_004555535.1 Clostridiales bacterium | reverse complement strand
CGCAAAAGCGGGCGAATTCGCCCGCTTTTCGCTTGCACAGAGGAGGGGGATGATTTACAATAGAAGGGTATGTAGGCGGAAGGGGGCAGACGGATATGGAAAAGGGAAACAGGCGAGCGGCTCTGCGGGATATGCTTCCTGAGGGGATGGCCTTCCTTTGCGCCGTGCTGATGCTCGTCGCCCTGCCGCTGATCTTTCACGACGCCTTCTTTGACATCAACCGTATCAAGGTCAGGGTGGTCATCACCCTCGCGCCGCCGCTGGCCATGCTGTATCTGCTCGCAGGCGCGCTGCGGGGCGGATGTCTGCGGCGTTGCGGTGGGGCCGACGCGCCGGCGGCCGCGATGGCGCTGCTGCTGCTCGTCTGCACGGTGTCCTGCGCCGGCGCGGGCTTTGCGCCCTCGACCCTGGATGGCAGCGACGGCCGGTACTGCGGCCTGTGGTTTTTGCTCAGCTGCGGCGCGGCGTTCTATGTCATGGGGTTCGGCCTGCGCCGCATGAAGCTTCTGACGTGGCTGATGATCGTGAGCGCGACGCTCTGCGCGGCGCTGGGCGTGGTCAACGCGATGGGTATGGATCCCCTCGGGTTCTATACGCGCATCCGGGCGGGGCAGGAGCAGATCTTCCTGTCGACGATCGGCAACTTCGATTTCTTCGGGACCTACCTGGTGTTGCTGCTGCCGGTTTGCGCGGCGCGCTTTGTCTTCGGGCAAAGGCCCGCGGAATGCGCGGCAGGGGCGCTGTGTTCGGCGGTCGTCGCGCTGGGCGCCGCCGTCTCGAGGACGGACTGCGCGGCGCTCGGCGTGCACCTGGTCTTCTTTGTGCTGCTGCTCCTCTCCGGGGACAGCCTTGCGCAGATGGCGCGGGTGCTGCTGCTCTGGGCCATATGCACGCTGGCGCTGCCTCTGGCCGGAATTCTGCTCGCCGACAGCCCGTTTCATCCCGCATTTACGGGACTGGCCCGTTTTTTGAGCGAAAGTCCGCTGACCCTTGTGCTCTCGCTTGTGCTGGCGCTGGCCGGCGGGGCTGCCCTGCTGATGGGCCGAAGGGGTGGACGGGCGCCGGGCAGGCGGCGCTTGATGATCCTGGGCTGTGCGCTGGCGGCGCTCGCGGCCGCTTTGCTGCTTGCGGCGATCCTCTTCTTTACACATGCCGAGCCACAGCGCGAGCTGGGCGCGCTTTCGGATATCCTGCGCTTTGATGATTCCTGGGGCTCGCGTCGCGGCTTTGTCTACACCCGCGCCCTTCGGGCCTTTGCCGATTACAGCCCGAAGGAGAAGCTCATTGGCCGCGGGCTGGATCAGGCGCTCGCCGCGATGCGGCCCTATTTTGACAATCCGGCCATGCTCTCCGACGGCGTATACAACGACGCGCACTGCCAGCCGCTTCAGTTTCTGCTGAACTGCGGCATCCTGGGCGCTGCTGCGTTTGTCGCGTTCTATCTGGTCACCGTGGTGACCGTGCTTAGGCACATGGGCAGCGATCCGTTGCTGATGAGCCTGTTTGTCTCGATGGCCGCCTATTCTTTGATCATGCTGCTTAATGTGACGCAGCCTATTCTCATTGCGACATATATGTCCCTGTGCGCGCTTGCACTCGCGCGCATTCGGACTTTGACTATTCTGCAAGATGCCCGGGAGGAGGAAGGAACGTGAATCTGCCACAGCTCGTCGACAGGCTGAAGGGAACGCCTGCCTTTATGGAAAACGTCACGCACTGGGAGACCATCCCGGCCCGGGACGCGGAATACGCCGATTTTCCCGACTTTCTCGATCCGCGCATCGCGCCCGTGCTCGCGGGGCGGGGCGTGCATCGCCTCTACAGCCATCAGCGGCAGGCCATCGACCTGGCGGCTCGTGGCAAGGACGTCTGCGTCGTGACGCCAACAGCCTCGGGCAAGACGATGTGCTACAACCTGCCTGTGCTCGACAGCATCCTCAAGAATCCGGATGCGCGGGCGCTGTATCTGTTCCCGACCAAGGCGCTCTCCGCGGATCAGGTGTCGGAGCTCTATGAGCTGATCGAGGCAATGGGCGTCGACGTTAAAACCTACACCTATGACGGTGACACGCCCGCTGCCGCAAGGCGCGCCGTCCGCCAGGCGGGGCACATCGTCGTCACCAACCCGGACATGCTGCACTCCGGCATCCTGCCGCATCACACGAAATGGGTCAAGCTCTTTGAAAACCTGCGCTACATCGTCATCGACGAAATCCACGCCTACCGCGGCGTGTTCGGCTCCAACCTGGCTAACGTGCTACGGCGGCTGATGCGCCTTTGCCGGTTCTACGGCTCCAACCCGCAGTTCATCTGCTGCTCGGCGACGATCGCCAACCCCGGCGAGCTGGCCCGAACGCTCATCGGCCGGCCTGTGGAGCTGGTCGACCACAGCGGCGCGGCCAGCGGGGAAAAGCACGTCGTCTTCTACAATCCGCCCATCGTCAACCGTCAGCTCGGCATCCGCAAATCCGTCCTGCAGGAGACGCTGCGCATCGCCTCCATGCTGGTGGACAACGACATCTCCACGATCGTCTTCGGCAAGTCCCGGCTGACCGTCGAGGTGCTGACGCGCCGGCTCAAGGAGCGCGTCCGCGATCCGCTGGGGAATGCAGGCCGCGTGCGCGGCTATCGGGGCGGCTATCTGCCCACGCTGCGCCGTGAGATCGAGCAGGGGCTGCGCAGGGGCGAGATCCGCGCCGTCGTCTCGACCAACGCGCTCGAGTTGGGCATCGACATCGGCCAGCTTGATGCCTGCGTCCTGTGCGGCTATCCCGGCTCCATCGCGAGCACATGGCAGGAGGCCGGACGCGCCGGGCGGCGGAAGAATTCTTCGCTGACCGTGCTGGTCGCCTCTTCCTCGGCGCTTGACCAGTACATCGTCTCCCATCCGGACTACTTCTTTGGCCACTCCCCGGAAAATGCGCTCGTCCATCCGGACAACCTCTATGTGCTGATGGGCCATGTCAAGTGCGCGGCCTATGAGCTGCCCTTCGAGGAGGGGGAGACGTATGCGCCGGGCGTCTCGACGAAGGAGCTGCTCGACTATCTCTGCGAGGAGCAGATTCTGCATCTGACGGGAAACCGGTATTACTGGATGGCCGAGGAATTCCCGGCTGCCGACCTGTCGCTGCGCTCCGTGACGAGCGAAAACTTCCTGATCATCGACATCACACGGCCCGAGCACCGCGTCGTCATCGGTGAGATGGACCGCTATACGGTGCCCATGCTCCTTCACGAGCATGCGATTTACATGCACGAGGGCCAGCAGTACCAGGTTGAAAAGCTGGATTTCACGGAGAAGAAGGCCTACGTCCGCAGCGTCGACGTCGACTACTATACGGATGCCGACCTCAACACGAGCATCAAGGTCATCGACGTGCTCAAGGAGCAGCCGCTTGGCGGCGGGTCGCTCGCCTATGGCGAGGTCGTCGTCACCTGGCTGGTGACGATGTTCAAGAAATTCAAGCTCGATACCCAGGAGACGCTCGGCTTCGGCCCCGTGGATCTGCCGGAGCTGGAAATGCCGACGAACGCCTGCTGGTGGGCGCTGGACGAGCGCATCACGGGCGGGCTCTCGATGGATGATCTCCAGGGCGGCATGCTGGGCATCGCCAACGCGATGAGACAGATCATCCCGCTGTATCTGATGTGCTCGCCGGGCGATATCTGTGTGCAGTACAGGGTGCGCGATCCATTTACCAAGCTGCCGACGATCATCGTCTTTGACAATTACGCCGGCGGCATCGGGCTGAGCGAGCGCGTTTACGGCATGCGCAGCCTGATCTTTTCGGATGTTCACGACCTCATCGCGCGCTGCGGCTGTGAGGCGGGCTGTCCGTCCTGCGTGGGGCCGATGGCTGAGGTGGGCGAGCGCGGGAAGCAGACCGCGCTGCTGCTGACGGAAAGGCTGATGCAGGCATGAGGAGCCTTCGGGAAAGGCTGATGGCGGTTTCCTCCGCCGCGCCGGGCGCGCGCAGCAGCGCGCCGCCACCCAGAAAGGAGCCATTCTTCTGCCGGGAGCACGTCGTGCCGCTTCCCGACCTCGACGGCATCGAGCAGACGACGCTTGACGAGGTGCGCGCCTGCGACCCGCTGTTCGTGGGGACGGCGTGGGACGTGCGCAAGTTGCTGTTTCTGGACACGGAGACGACGGGCCTCAGCGGCGGCGCGGGCACACTGGCGTTTGAGATCGGCGTGGGGTTTCTGACCGGCGACGGCATGGTGATCCGGCAGTATGTCATGCGCGATTATGGCGAGGAGGCCGCCATGCTCGCGGAAATCGCACAGCTCTTTGAGCGGTTTGACACCGTAGTGTCCTTCAACGGCAAGAGCTTCGATCTGCCGCTGCTGGAATCGCGGATGGTCATGAACCGCATCCGGCTGAGCGTCACGCGCTGGCCGCATCTGGATCTGCTGCACGCGGCCAGGCGGGTCTATAAGCTGCGCCTGGGGCGCTGCAATCTTTCGGCCCTCGAGGAGGCCGTGCTGGGGCAGCCGCGCGGGGACGACCTTCCGGGCGCTCAGGTGCCCCAGCGGTACTTTGACTTCCTCAAGACCGGGGAATTCGCGCTCCTTGAGGATGTGCTGCGGCACAACCTTCAGGATGTGCGCAGCCTCGCGGTGCTCACGGCGCATCTGTGCGCGGCCTACCGGAGCCCGCAGCAGCTCACGCACGAAGAGGATGTCTACAGCGTCGGCAGGGTTTTGCTGCGCGGCGGACGCACGGAGCAGGGGCGCGCCTGCCTCAAAATTCTGGGGCACAGCACGCTCTCCGCGCAGGCGCACATGCATCTGGCCTCCAGCTACAAGCACACGCGTGAATGGGAGGCTGCTGCGGATTCCTGGCGGGAGATGATCGCTCGGGGCGAGGGCGGGACATGGCCCTACATCGAGCTCGCCAAGTATTACGAGCACATTGCAAAGGACATTCCGCAGGCGCTTGCCTGCGCCCGCAGCGCGCTGCGCCAGGCTCTTGGCAGCGCGCCGCTCACAGGAATTAACGAGATGCAGCTCGAGATGATCCGGCGAAGGATCGCCCGATTGCAGGAGAAACAGCGGAGGCTTGACAATCAATCTGGAAACGGGAGGAAGCAATCATGAGCTTTATGGGCAACATGGCCGGCAACAAGGCGCTGACCGCACACGGAAAGGGCGAATACGACAAGGCGCTCGAACTGTACAACGAGGCATACGACAAGGGCATGGACAAGCCCCGCCTGCTGCGCGGATACAGCGTGCTGCTGATCCGCAAGGGGCAGTTTGACCGCGCGCTCGAGGTGCTCAAGAAGATGGAGAAGCTGCCCGGCCTGCAGCCCAAGGACAAGGCGGACATCCACATCAACTACGCCATCATTCTCTGGCAGAAGGGACATCTGGACCGCGCGCTGGAGATCCTCATGGACGAATTCCGCCACATGAAGAACGGCACGATCTACAGCATCATCGGCTACCTCAAGATTGAGAAGGGCGATGCGGAGGACGCGCTGGCCTTCAACAAGGAGGCGCTTGAATACGACGAGACCGATCCGGTCTTCCTGGACAACCTCGGCCAGACGTATTACCGCCTGCTCGGAGACAAGGAGGCGGCCAGGCCGTATTTTGACAAGGCCATCGCGCTCAAGCCCAAGGCCATCGACACGAACTACTTCCTGGCGCTCTACGACATCGAGGCGGGTGATCTCGAGAAGGCCCGCGAGCGCCTGCGCATCTCGCGTGAGGGCTTCTTCTCGCCGCTCAACTACGCTACGCCCGAGATGATCGACGAAAAGCTACGGGAGATTGGCGGCTGACTGAATCAAACTGAATGACGGGATATCCGCCCTGATCCGGCGGATATCCCGTTTTTTATGTCAGTTTATTGTCCGCCCTGCGACCATGCGGGGAGCAGGCTCCGCAGCCCGGCCAGCAGACCGCCCGCGGCGGAGGCCGTCGTGCGCTGGGCGAGCTGAACAGCCTGATTGCCCTCCAGCCAGACGCCCTGCTGGAGCAACTCCTCGTGAATCGGGATCACGCGATAGGTGTAGAGCACGCCGGGCTGCGCGGAATAGTCGCTATAGGTCATATTCTGGCCGGCGGAGCCCAACATTTCCGTCAGGATGACGGATTCGCCGACGGCGTCCCGCTGGATGCGGTAGCGCGCGGCGGCAGCCGCCTTGAAGTGCAGCTCCGGATAGCCGGCCGCATCGTGCGAGACATAGAAGGAGGAGGGCGCGGGCGGCGCATTCCACAGATCGGAGACAGAATACGGCCTGTTGGAGGTCGCAAAAACCTCGCTGAGGCGGTATTCCTTGGGTGTCGAGTCGCTGGCCAGCAGCACGGAGCCGCGGGTGGTCAGCGCGCGCTTGTCGATGGTCAGCCAGACGATGCCGTCGGGCGTAGTGAAATCGGGCTTGTCCCTGTCCGCATAGACCTGCTTGAGGAAGGCCGCGGCAAGCGAGGCGGTGTTCTTGCCGCCCGTGATGCCGTTGGGGATCTTGTGCGAGGCGTCCGTCTGATCAAAGCCCATCCAGACGCTGACGGAGAGCTCGGGCGTATACGCGGCCATCCAGATATCGCGGTTGCCGCCTGTCATAGAGACGGTTCCCGTCTTTCCGGCGACGGGCGTCCCGGCGGAGAGCATGCGCGTGCCCGTGCCGCTGGTGACGACGGACTGGAGCAGCGAGGTCATCAGATACGCGTTCTGCTCGGAAATCACGCGGCGGGCATTTTCCTCGCGCTCATAGACGACATGCCCGTCGGCGGAGACAATCCGCTCGATGCAGTAGGGCTCGTGATAGATGCCGCCGTTGGCATAGGGAACATATGCCGCCGCCAGCTCGACCGGCGTCACGCCGTAGGTCATGGAGCCCAGGGCCAGCGAGAGGTTTTTGTCGCTGGCCTGCGAGGGAATGCCCATCCGGCTCAGGTATTCGATGCCGCTTTCAATGCCGATTTCATCCAGCAGCCGTACGGCTGTCGTGTTGAGCGAGTTGCGGATGGCTGTGCGCATCGTAACCCGGCCATAATAGCGGTCGCCAGCATTCTGCGGGGTATAGCCGTTGAAGCTCGTCTTCTCATCCAGCAGCACGGAAGCGGTCGTATAGCCCAGCTCAAGCGCCGGCCCGTAGACGGCCAGCGGCTTGAGCGCGGAGCCGGGCTGACGGCGCATCTGCGTCGCCCGGTTGAGGCCTCGGCGCACAGCGTAATCCCGGCCTCCGACCATGGCCCGGATCGCGCCGCTTGCGGTGTCGATGACGGCCATGGCGCTCTGCACGGGCGTTCCGTCCGAGGCGTTGGCGGGGAAGAGCGATCCATCCTGATAAACGCTGTCCGCGGCGGCCTGCAGCGCCGGATCAAGGGCCGTGTGGATATCAAAGCCGCCGTTGAGCACCTCGTCGGCGGAGAGCCCCAGCAGCTCCTGGCTGGCACGCAGGGCCTCATCCGCATACCAGCTTTCAAAGACGGTCTCCTCCTGCTGGGCGAGCACCCAGACGCTTTCGGCCTTCGCTTCGTCACATTCCTCCTGCGAAATCATGCCGTTTTCCAGCATCGTTTCCAGAATGTAGATCCTTCGAGAACGGTTGGTCTCCGGGTTGGTGTGCGGCGCATAGGCGGATGGAGCCTTGATGGTCGCGGCCAGCGCGGCGCTCTGGGAGAGTGTCAGTTCCGAGGCGTCGACGCCGAAGTAGGCGCGGGCGGCGGCCTGAATGCCGTAGGCGCCCCGGCCAAAATAGACCGTGTTGAGATAAAGCTCCAGAATCTCGTCCTTGCTGTATGCCTGCTCGATCTGCAGGGCGAGGAAAACCTCCTCGAGCTTGCGGCGGATCGTCTTTTCAGCGCTCAGGTGTGTCAGCTTGGCCAACTGCTGGGTGATGGTGCTGGCACCCTCGGAAAAGGAGCCGGAGCGGATATTGCTGACCAGCGCGCCGAAGATGCGGTAGAGATCGATGCCCCTGTGCGAGTAAAAGCGCAGATCCTCCGCGGCGAGAAAAGCCTGCTGCGTCCTGAGCGGCACCTCCGAGAGGGAGACGACCGTCCTGTTTTCTGTGCCCCTCAGCTCGCTGATGAGCTCGCCGTTTCTGTCATAGAGCGTGGAGGTCTGCGCGAGTGCGTGCAGGCGCTGGGGATCAAGGCGCTGCCAGTGGGCAACATCAAAGACCAGCACGAAGGCGAGAACCGCTGCGGCAAGAAGGGCGATCACGGAGGCCGCCCAAACGATGCACTTTTTCCTCTTTGTCATGGATGATCGCCTCCGCTTGAGCAACTGATACCGCCTTTGTTCTTCCCCGGCGCGGGAAAAGCTATGCGCGCGATGTCATGATCGCGGAACTGACGGCATATCCATACTGTGTACAATGCCGGCAGGGGGAGGGAAAGCGGAATGGTCACGTTTGAGCGCGGCAAGGGCAGGCTGCGCGTCTTTCTGGTCGGGGAGATCGACCATTGCGCAGCCGAAGGGCTGCGCGCGCAGATTGAGCAGCAGCTGAAGGATTTGTCCATCCGCGAGCTCTGGCTCGATTTCACTCAGGTCACGTTCATGGACAGCTCGGGCATCGGCATGGTGATCGGGCGCTACAAGACGATGGCGGCGCGCGGAGGCGCCGTCTTCGCATGCGGGCTTCATCCGCCGGTGGACAGGCTGTTCAGGATGGCCGGCCTGCACAGAATCATCGGAGAATTGCCGGAAGGAGGGCGGGACGAGCCATGAAGAATCAGATGGAGCTGACGTTTCTGTCCCAGCCGGAAAACGAGGCCTTTGCGCGGATGGTCATTAGCGCGTTCCTCGTGCGCGTCAATCCGACGCTCAGCGTCGTTTCGGAGGTGCGCACGGCGGTCAGCGAGGCCGTGACCAATGCGGTTGTGCATGCCTATGATACCCGGGATGGGCGGATTCTTCTGCGGGCCGGCATTGAGGGCGACGTGCTGACCGTCGAGGTCGAGGATTTCGGGCGGGGAATCGCCAATGTGGAGGAGGCGATGCAGCCCTTCTTCACGACGCAGCCCGATCAGGAGCGCACGGGCATGGGCTTTGCGCTGATGCAGTCGTTCATGGATGTGCTGCGCGTGCAGTCCGCGCCGGACTGCGGAACCGTCGTCCACATGGAAAAGTCGCTTGTCGAGGCATGAACGCGCAGCGGGACATCTGCGAAGAGAACGAACTGATCGCGCGCATCCGTCAAAATGGAGATCCGCAGGCGCTTTGTGAATTGCTCAGCCCGTACGATGCGCTGCTGCGCCATCTGGCCCGAAGGCTCCTCGTCCCGTCGTCCGTGATGACGCAGGAGGAGCTTGCTCAGGCCGGATATGTCGGGCTGATCTGCGCCGCCAAACGCTTTGACGCAAAGAAGGGCGTCCGCTTCATCACCTATGCCGTGCCCTG
>SFHU01000111.1 GCA_004555535.1 Clostridiales bacterium | reverse complement strand
ATATACTCATCATCATATTCTCATGATTTTTTTCGAGTATATCGTGTTTTTTCAAAAAAATGTCTGTGAGCGTTGCCTGTAAGCCGAGTTCTGTGATCGGCGGTCATCTATCTAGACCCGCTGTTGCCAGCGGGTTCAAGCGAAATCCTGAGAGCTCGACGGGCCGTCTCAAACGCTCTTTCGTTTCTTGCTCCGAGCGGGGTTTACATCGCGGACGAGTCGCCAGGCCGCGGGTGAGCTCTTACCTCACCTTTCCACCCTTACACATCCGAAGACGTGCGGTATCTCTCTGTTGCACTTTCCCTGGGGTCGCCCCCGCCGGGTGTTACCCGGCACTCTGCCCTATGGAGCTCGGACTTTCCTCACACCTTGCGGCGCGCGGCCGCCCGGCAGCCTCACAAACGAAAGAGATTATACCATAAGGGGCGCGCCCTTGTCAACGCTGGCTTCTCGCCAACGAGATCAGCGAAAGCAGCTCCCCGTCGATCTCCTGCGCGTCCTGCACAAGCACATGCACGGTAAAGCGCGATTTCGAAATCGGCACGACCATCATAAACCTTGGGCTCTCCATCCGCTCGCGCAGACCGAACGTGACCACGATGCCGCGCTGCGCCTTGCGCTTCGGCATCGAGACATAGCAGTACGGCTTCGGATCGTCAAAGGAAATACAGGTTTTCATGACGCGCAGCTGCGTATCCGGAAAGCGCGCGCAAAGCGCCGTCCGCAGCGCCTCGAACACGGCCCAAGCCTCCGGTCTGCCGGAAAAAAACGCATCGGCCTGCGCAAGACTATCCATGTCATTTCCTCCATAACAAAGGGGCTGTCAGGCTAATCCTGAACATTCCAAAAAGCAATTGTTCCAAGAATCATTGGCCATTCTGAGCTTTGGGCTCTGCCCCAACGCCCCGCCAAAGGGCTTTCCGGTTTCCTCTGCATGTTTCCGCCACTGGCGGCGACAGAGGAAACCCTCTTTGGAAACCTTCGGGCGCAGATTCTTAGGTTTTGCTTGAAATGTCTGGATTCTTAGCCTGACAGCCCCTCCCATTCAGCTATGCATCTTATTTGACCAGGATGATCCGGCCGCAGTTTTCGCACTCCACATACGGCGCGCCGGTGCGGATTTTGTTCATGTCCGCCGCCGGAAGCTGCATGTTGCAGCCGCCGCAGCGGTCGTCGTGAATCCGCGTGATCGGCGGCGTGGAGTGGCGCTTGATGGCCTTGTATTTTTCCATCAGCGCAGGGTCGATGCCCTCCGCCTCCTTGGCCACCTTTTTCTTGAGCGCCTCCAGCTTCACCGCGGCGACCTTGTATTCCTCGTCGTAGATGATCTTGATGCGGTCAAACTCGGCCCTTGCCTTCGCTGCGCGCACGCGCACCTCGCGCTGCTGGCGGTCGCGCGCCTCGGAGTCCTTGCGCATCTTGGTCAGCTCCGCCTCGTAGCGGGAAATCGTGCTGATCAGCTTCTGGATGGCCGCGATCTGCTTGCGGGCCTCCTCGATATCCTGGGGCCGGTTCGCCTCAAAGTTCGCCGTCGCCTCGGAAACCGAGCCGTTCAGGCGCGTGATCTCGTCGGCCAGCGCCTCCATGCGGTCGCTCATGATCTCCACGTCGGCTTCGATCTTCTTGAGGACGTTCTGCTGCTCGAGCAGGAAATCGCGGTGCTTGAGCAGCTCCTTGCGGTTGCTGTTGCCGCGCATCTCCTTTTCATACTGATCGAGCTCCATATCGACCTGCTGATACTGCCACAAACGTTCATACTGTTCCAAGGTAAGGCCCTCCTCATTCATTCAACGCCCGAAGGGATTGCCCTTCGAGCAAAAAACCGTCAAGTTATATTCTACCTCATCGGCGGCCTTTTGTAAAGCCGTGCGCAGCACTTCACAGACGGGATTTTCCGTTTCAAAGTGCCCCGCCTCCAGCACGCAGACGCCGCCATCCACCGCATCAAGCGCCTCATGATGGCGGATTTCGCCGGTGATGAAGCAGTCCGCGCCCAGCGCCTTTGCCAGGGCGACCTCGCCGCCGCCCGCGCCGGAGCAGCAGCCCAGCACATGCACAGCCGTGTCCGACGCGCCGTAGACGCGCACCTCTGCCCGGAGCTTCGTCCTCGCGCGCTGCGCCAGTGCGCCGAGCGTCATGCCCTCCGGCAGGTCGCCCGCGCGTACGAATCCCTCGCCGCGGACGTTCTCGGTGCCCATCGCCGCCATCAGGATGTCGTTGACGCCGCCGGGCGCACTGTCCAGGTTCGTATGCGCCGCGATATGCGCGATGCCTGCCTCCGCCAGCGCGAGCATCAGCCGCCCCTCGCGGTCGACGTCCGTCAGCCGCTTGCGCGCGGAGAACATGATCGGATGATGCGTCACGATCAGCTGCGCGCCCAGCGCCTTCGCCTCTTCAACGACGCCCATGCTCAGGTCGAGCGCAACGAGCACGCGCGTGACCTGCGCTTGGGCATGTCCGACCAGCAGCCCGACATTGTCCCATTCCTCCGCCAGCTCATAGGGTGCAATGCCGCCAACCAGCTGTTCCACATCCGTAACCGTACAGTTCTTCATACCAAGCGCCTCCGAAATCCACATCAGCTCCCGGCCGCTCAGCCGGATGCGTTCTCTCGCCCGCTCCGTCCGCAGCGGCGCGACGCGCTCCATCTCGCGCACGCGCACGCCTCTTTGCCAGGCGAAATAGCTTCTCTGTTCCCCGCCATGCACGCCGTCCGCGGCTGTGCCCAGCAGCGCCGCGCGCTCATCCGGCATTTCACCCTGCCCGGCGCGCGCGAGCATCGTCACATAGTGCCGTCCGGCCGCGCAGGTGTAAACCTCCCGCTCCACGGCAAAGCCCTGGGCTGCCAGCCCCGTCCGCAGCACAGGCAGGTCGACGTTCGCCTGCACAATCAGCGCGGCGTTTCCAATGCGCGCCCGACCCTCCGCGACGATTTTGAGGATCGTCTGCGCGCCCATGCCGGCGAGGACGATCGCCCCGACCGGCCTGTCGATCGCGGCAAGCCCGTCCGCGACCCGAAGCACGGCCCGCGAAGCCAGCCCCAGCGGGGCAAGCAGCTCACGCGCCTTCTGCAGGGACGGCGCGCTGATATCGCTGGCGATCACCGTCAGCTGCGGGCAGCGCTCCAGCAACGCAGCCGTCAGAAAGCCGTGATCGCAGCCCACGTCCGCCGCGCAGGGTGCTTCCTGGTCCGCGACGGCCTCCAGCACGAGGTCTGCGATGGCGCTGAGCCGTTCGTCCAGCCTGATCATCGGCTTCCTCCTCTCCGTCTTTCCCGGTTATCAAAAGCGAGGGACATCAATCCCTCGCTTTGCTTCCAGCACAGTCATCCTTTGACCGATTACTCCAGATAATCCTTGAGCTTCTTGCTGCGGCTGGGATGACGCAGCTTGCGCAGCGCCTTGGCCTCAATCTGGCGGATGCGCTCGCGCGTGACGTTGAATTCCTGGCCGACCTCCTCAAGCGTGCGCTGGCGTCCGTCCTCCAGACCGAAGCGCAGCGAGAGCACCTTCTTTTCGCGCGGCGTCAGCGTGTCCAGCACGCTCATCAGCTGCTCCTTCATCAGTGTGAAGGAAGCGGCCTCAGCGGGCGGCGGCGCGTCGTCGTCCTGGATGAAGTCGCCCAGGTGGGAGTCCTCCTCCTCGCCGATCGGCGTCTCCAGGGAGACCGGCTCCTGCGCGATCTTGATGATCTCCCGCACCTTCTCCACGCTGATGCCCATCGCCTCGGCGATCTCCTCCGGCTGCGGCTCGCGGCCCTTCTCCTGCAGGAGCTGGCGGCTGACGCGGATCAGCTTGTTGATCGTCTCCACCATGTGCACCGGGATGCGGATGGTTCTCGCCTGGTCGGCGATGGCGCGTGTGATCGCCTGGCGGATCCACCAGGTCGCATAGGTCGAGAATTTGAAGCCCTTGGTGTAGTCGAACTTTTCGACCGCCTTGATCAGGCCCAGGTTGCCCTCCTGAATCAGATCGAGGAAGAGCATGCCCCGGCCCACATAGCGCTTGGCGATGGAGACGACCAGGCGCAGGTTGGCCTCGGCCAGCTTCTTCTTCGCCGCCTCGGCCTCCGGGCCGCCCTCGAGCATCTTCTTGGCGATTTCAATCTCCTCGTCCGCCGTCAGCAGCGGCACCTTGCCGATCTCCTTGAGGTACATGCGGACGGGATCGTCGATGCTCACGCCCTCCGGCACGGAGAGGTCGATTTCCGGCTCCGGCACATCCGGCGGCAGGGCGTTGGGCTCGCCGCCTGCGCCGCTGATGACGTTAAAGCCCTCGGATTCCAGCGTCTCAAACACGGCGTCAATCGCATCGGCATCAATATCAAGCTCGCTGAGCTTGTTCATGACCTCCTGATAGGTCAGCGTCTTCTTTTCATTGCGAGCGAGGTCCAGAATCTCCCTGACCTTCTGCTGGGCCTGTTCCCTTGTCAGTGCCATAAGAAATCATTCCTTTCTTCCGGCCGTCTGTCTTTCCTTCGTCAATTCCTGTATCTTCAAAAGCGTACTGCGCTTGTCCTCTCCCTTAAGACCGGGAAGCTGGGCCGTCAGCTCGGCAATGCGCTGCTCGATTCGTTTTCTGTGCAGGATACGCAGGCAGTCGCCCGCCATGCGCAGCTCCTGCTCCGCGTCCGCGCCGCTGTCCTTTTGAAAGATTCGCGCCGCGCGCGCGCGCTCCTGTTCGTCCTCTATCTCTTCAAGAATTGCGCCCGGCGTCATGCCGGAAATCAGCTGCTGCGCCATCTCCCGGCGCTTCGGGGTGATAAAGTCGTCCACCGAAACGGTGCCCGCTTCCACGCGCCCCTCTGCAAGGAGCCGGAGCAGCTGGTTTTCCGCGGTCGCCGTCTCCATGTCCACGCCCTCCGCCTTTTCCTCCAGCGGCCTGGCCGCCCGGCGGTAGGTCGCCTGCCTGTCCTTGGCGATGAGCTCCGTCCGCCCGATCTGCGCCAGCAGCACCTCCCGGGTGAACCCTGTGGAAATCATCAGCTTCTGAATGTAGTTTTCCAGCTCGACCGGCTCCCTGACGCGCGCCAGATACTTGGAACAGGCGATCGCGTAGGCTGTGCGTCCCTCCTGCGTGGAAAGATCATGCCCGGCCATCTCCTGCTTCATGCGGTAATCTGTCGCCTCCATCGGCTCGAGCCGGTCAAGCCCCTGCGGCCCGTAGGCCCGGATGAACTCGTCCGGATCCATGCCGTCCGGGAAATCGAGCACGCGGGCGCGCACGCCCTCCTCCTCGAAGATATCCAGCGCGCGCAAAATCGCATGCTGGCCGGCCGCGTCGCCATCGTAGGAGACCCAGATCTCCGGCGCGTAGCGCTTGAGCAGGCGCGCCTGCTCGAGGGTCAGCGCCGTGCCCAGCGTCGCGCAGACGCCCGGAACGCCGGCCTGCACGAGCGACACCACATCCATATAGCCCTCGACCAGGATGACACGCTTGAGGCCGTGCTGCTTCTTGAGCAGATTGGCCGCAAACACGCCCAGCCGCTTGTTGAAGATGGGCGTGTCTCCCGTGTTGAGGTATTTGGGCTTGGCGTCGCCCAGCGCGCGCCCGCCGAAACCGAGAACATGTCCCTGCGCGTCGATGATGGGAAAGATCGCCCGCTGGCGGAACATGTCGTATACGCGGCCTTCACGCCGCACGGAAATGCCGGCGCGCACGAGCTCGTCGTCCGTAAAGCCCTGCTCGCGAAGCGCGAGGGTCGCGCCATCGCTGCGTGGCGGCGTCGAGCCCAGGCCGAAGACGCGGATGGTTCCGTCGTCGAGCCCGCGCCCGTACAGATACGAGAGCACCTGCTCGTTTTCCTTTTTCCAGAGCTGCGCGTGGAAAAACCGCGCGCACTGCCGGTTGGCCTCGTAAAGCCGTTCCTTTTCGCTGCGGGAGGCAGCGCTCTCCCGGCTCTCGACCATCTCGGGCAGCTCCATGTGCACCTGCTCCGCCAGCAGTTTGACCGCGTCGCGGAACTCCAGGTGCTCCATCTCCATGACGAAGTTGATCGAGCTCCCGCTCGCGTGGCAGCCGAAGCAGTAATACATCTGCCGCTGCGGATTGACCGAGAAGGAGGCCGTCTTCTCCCCGTGGAAGGGGCACAGGCCCCAGTAGCGCCCGCCCTTTGGCGTCAGCTGCACATAGCGGGAGACGACCTGCACGATGTCGGCGCGCTCGCGAAGCTCATCGAGCCATGCCTGTGGAAATCTTCCCGCCAACGCCGTTCACCGCCTTCATCGCCCTACTCTTTTTCGCCGCGAGTTTTCACATTCCTGCATGATGGATGCACTTTTTTCGCGCAAATGGTTTTGGTTTCATCCAATTCCGTCAAAAAACGGCGGAATGAACAGCTTTTGAAACGTCTTGACGGCATAGGCGTCGGTCATGCAGGCCACATAGTCGCACACGCCGCGCTGCATGCCCTCGCGATACGCGATCTCCATGTATTCGTTGGGCATCATCGACGGATGCTCCATGTAGTACATGAAGAGCTCTCGCACGATGTGCTCCGCCTTCTGGGATTCGTTGGCGGCCCAGTCGCGCGAATAGACGCGCTCGAACATGAACGCCCGCAGGGCCATCAGCTCGTCCCAGATCTCCGGCTCCATCTGCACGTCGTCCCTGTCCGCCGAATAGCGCACGACGCTGGAGATCATCGTCCCCACGCGCTCGCCGTGCGTGCGTCCCAGCCGCCTCAGCGAGCGCTCCGGCAGCTCGTCCTCACGCAGCACGCCGCCGCGCACCGCGTCGTCGATGTCGTGGTTGATGTAGGCGATGCGGTCCGCCAGATGCACGCAGCAGCCCTCCAGCGTCGCGGGACGCACCTTGCCGGAGTGGTGCTCGATGCCGTCGCGCACCTCCCAGGTGAGGTTGAGCCCCTCCCCGCCGCGCTCGAGCACCTCGACCACGCGCCGGCTCTGCACGCGATGGACAAAGCCGCCTTCAATCAGCTTGTCAAGCGCGTCCTCGCCGGTATGCCCGAAGGGCGTGTGTCCCAGATCATGCCCCAGCGCGATGGCCTCGGCGAGGTCCTCGTTGAGCCGGAGCGCGCGCGCCAGCGTCCTGGCGACCTGTGTCACCTCGAGCGTGTGCGTCAGCCGCGTGCGGTAGTGGTCGCCCTGGGGCGAGATGAACACCTGCGTCTTGCCCTTGAGCCTGCGGAAGGACTTGCAGTGCAGAATGCGGTCGCGGTCGCGCTGATACTCCGTGCGCATGTCGTCCGCGGAGATCGGGTGCTCCCGGCCCCGCGTCACGCTGCTCAGCGCAGCATACGGCCCCAGGTTTTCCCGCTCCTGCTGCTCCAGTCTCTCCTTGATCGTCATGCCGCATCCCTCCTTCACTTTTCGCCGCGTCAAAAGCTGCAAACGGACTATAAAAAGAATTCGACACGGTTTGTCAAAAACCTATCTGACCCGTAAATTCACCCGGCAGAATTCCGTCGCCGGGAAAACAGGCGCAAAAAGAAGCGGAAGCCCACAGGCTTCCGTCAGACCGCCGGCAATGGGCGGGCCTTGTCAGGAAAATGAAGCATGCACGCCAGCAGGTCCTTCTCAAAGCGTCCCCCGGTGATGGAACATCAGCAGATCGCCGCATCTCACGCGCGCGACAGCCACATCCTGCGTCACCACGTTGCTCACGCCCAGCGGATAGTCGCTCTTGAGCGTCGCCTCCTGCAGCGGATAGAAGAAGCCCGCGAGCGTCACGCCGGACGCCTCGCCCAGCGGCAGGAAGGACACCGTGTCGCCCCTGGCGCCGCGCAGCACGGCCTCGCCGTCCACGCGCACGATGCGCACATGATCATCCAGAATCTGCGCAAAAGCGCCGCGCCTGTGCGCGCGCACCAGCAGCATCAGGTTGGCCAGCGCATGGTCAAGCCTCCCGCCGAGCGCGCCCAGCAGCGTGACGGTCTTCGCGCCCCGCGCAATCGCCAGATCGAGCGCATCCACGCCATCGGTGTCGTCCTTGATGCAGTTGAGCCGGTGCTCGGGCAGGCGGCCCTCGTAGCGCGCCAGCACGGCGGGATCAACGGAATCCATGTCGCCCACCAGCAGATCGGGCATCAGGCCCGGCGCGTCAAACGCGGCAAGCCCGCTGTCCGCCGCGATGGTGAGATCGCTTTCCTGCATGCAGCGCTCAAGCAGCGCGCCGTCCGGGCGGTCTCCGCCCAGCACGATCAGCGCATTCATGCCGCGCCCCCGGCCATGACGGCATCGACGACGGCCTGCGGATCCTTCGCCCGAAACAGCCCCGTGCCGATCACCAGCACGTCCGCACCCGCGTCGATGACGCGCTGCGCGTTGCCCTGCTTGACGCCGCCGTCGACCTCCAGCAGGATGTCCCTGCCGGTTCCAGCGATCATCTCCCTGAGCATGGGCAGCTTGGCGACGCAGTCCTCCATCAGGCTCTGCCCGCCAAAGCCTGGCTCCACTGTCATCACCAGCACGAGGTCGCACAGCGGCAGCAGCGGCCGGATGGCCTCCGGCTGCGTGCCCGGCTTGATGCAGATGCCCGCCTTGATGCCCCGCGCCGCAATCGCGCGCAGCGCCTCCTGCGGGTCGTCCTCCGCCTCCGCGTGCACGACGATCAGGTCCGCGCCCGCGTCCGCGTAGGCGTCGATGTAGCGAAGCGGATGGCTGAGCATCAGGTGAACGTCGAGAAACAGCCCCGTCGCCTTGCGCATCGCCGCGACAAAGTCCGGGCCAAAGCTGATGTTGGGCACAAAATGGCCGTCCATCTGGTCAAGATGCAGCCAGGTCACGCCCAGCTGCTCCGCCCGGCGAAGCTCCGCGCCGAGGTTCATCAGATCCGCGCCGAGCACGGATGCGGAAATCGTCGTCATACAAAACGTCCCTTCCATTCTTCTCTGACCTCGCCGAGCAGCTCGCGGTAGCGTGCCCAGCGCGCCGCGCTCAGCTCGCCGCGCTCCACCGCCGCATGCACCGCGCAGTCCGGCTCCCTGTCGTGCAGGCAGGGCTGAAACCGGCAGCCGCCCGCGAGCGCGTTGTACTCCGGGTATAGCTGGGCAAAGTCCTGCGGGTCAGTCCCCTTTTCAAGCTCCAGCAGGCTGAAGCCCGGCGTGTCGAGCACGAACATCCCATTAAGCGCCATCATCTCCGCGCGCCGGGTCGTGTGCCTTCCGCGCTCCGTCTTGCGGCTCAGACCGCCGGTCTCCAGCGAGAGGCCGAAGAGCGCGTTGAGCAGAGAGCTCTTGCCCACGGCGCTCTGCCCCGCCAGGCAGGTCACCCTGCCGCGCATCTGCTCACGAAGCGCCTCGACGCCCTCGCCCGTCCTCGCGCTGACGGAGAACACGCGCAGCTCCGTGCCGGCGTATTCCTGCGCGATCTCCTGCGCCAGCTCCGTCCCCAGATCGATCTTGTTGACGCAGATGGCCGGCGTCATGCCTCCCTTGCGCGCCCGCAGGATCAGCTTGTCGCACAGCAGCAGATCCGGCTGCGGCAC
>SFHU01000110.1 GCA_004555535.1 Clostridiales bacterium | reverse complement strand
AACTTGTGAAATGGTCAATAAGAGTAGTAAAAGTAAGTCTTTACTGTATAGACTCTGAAAACCTATCCTTGTCTCGATCGATATGCCTTTGCAGAGAGATCGGGTGATGGTTGCTTTTGCACATCACTTTTTTTCTTTACCCTGACAGCCTGCGACAGAAAGGTTGTGGTTTCTGATGAAGAAGCTGGTTTCCCTGTTCCTTGCAGCCGTGATGCTGCTCGCCTCCGTTTCCGCCCTCGCGGCCGGGAACTACACCGACGAGATGAAGTTCGACGATGGCATTGACCTGAGCGCGGACGACGGCGCGGACAGCGTCGAGCGCCTGGGTGATCACGCAGACAGCCCCTACTTCAACACGCTGGACTTCTACAACATGGCGTCAACGGACACGCTGACCATCCTTCACAATTTCAAGACTATTCAGCAGTCAAGCGAGTGGAGCTGCGGCGTGGCCAGCGCGCTGATGGTGCTGGAGTGGTACGGCTTGCGCGGCGACTATACGGAGGAAAGCCTCGCGGCGCTGCGCCCGCAGGGCCTCAAGCCCGGTGCGACCAGCCTGAGCCAGATGGTCGCCATGTTTGACGGCGTGGGCAGCTTTGAGTGCTACTCCGCCATCGATGCCGGGGAGGATGTGCACGACATCTTCACCTTTGAGTACATTCAGCAGACGCTCGCGGCGGGCAATCCCATCATGATCGGCTGGAACGACTGGGGCGGGCACTGGCAGGTCATCATCGGCTATGACACCATGGGTACCGAAATCACGCAGGATGATGTCATCATCGTCGCTGATGCCTACGACACCACCGATCACAATCAGGATGGCTACGGCGTTTACGGCGCCGAGCGCTTCCTGTACAACTTCACCTTCTACGATTTCTTCTCTGAGGAGAGCGGCGAGCTGAACGACTGCTGCTTCCTCGTGGCGACGCCCAAAGCAGAATAACGCCATACAGCCTGCCACCTCCAGGTGCGCAGGCTGTATTTGTCCTTAGGAAGAAGGATCATGCTATTAGCTCTGCAAATCCGTCCGCACAGCTCCAGCCCCGGTCGCAAAGCAACGGGATTGACCGTATTTCGGAGGACCTGCAACCGGCATCACGCCGCTTTGCTGCAAAAGCTCCTCTGATTCATCGTCCATCATTCTTCCATATTGGGCGAACTGGATACCTCTCGCGTTCGCCCTGATGGGTATGGACAGCCGCAGGGCCGTGTTGTATAATAGCGCTGAAATGGAAGCTCCCGCCCCGGGCGGGAAAGCGCGGAGGAAAAACAAATGGAGAAGAGGTGGAATGTGCGCCCGCTTTGGCATCACGACGATGAGCCGAGGTCGCATCCTGTCGTACAGACCTATGAGGAGCCCCGGCGCGTGCTGGCGCTGGCCGGGCACGCGGGCGCGCTGCTGCTGCAGAGTGGCGCCGAGATTTTCCGCGTTCAGGAGACGATGACGCATCTGCTTTGCGCCTTTGGCGTGACCAGCAGCAACGTCTATGTGATCTCCAACGGCATCTTTGCCACGGTCAACGAGGGCGGCGAGGAGGCGCTCAGCCTGGTGCGCCATGTGCCGCTGGGCAGCGTCAACCTGAGCCGGATTGACCGGGTGAATCAGGTCTCCCGCAGCGTCTGCGAGGGAAAGATGGGCCTTGACGAGGCCGAGGCGGCGCTCTGCGCCGCACAAAGCCTGACTCCCGAGCAGCCGCTGACTCACGTGTTCGCCTGCGGCCTGGGCGCGGCGGGCTTCTGCTGCCTGTTCGGCGGCTCGCTGGCGGACGGCGCGGCGGCGTTTCTGTGCGGGCTGGCGCTGCAGGTGGCGCTCTTTGCCATGCAGCGGCGCAGCCGGGGCTTCATGCCGTTCATCCTGGGCAGCGCGCTGGTGACGCTGCTCAGCGGCGCGTCGGCAGCGCTCGTACCCCTGCTCGACTTCAACCGGGTCGTCATCGGCAGCATCATCCCGCTCGTCCCGGGCGTCAGCTTCACAACCTCCATCCGGGAGTTCTTCAACGGCGACTACCTCTCCGGCGTCATCCACATGATCGCGGCCATCCTGACGGCGGTCTGCATCGCGCTGGGCGTGTGCGGCGGCATCCTCGCCCTGCGCTGGATGGGAGGGGGCTTCAAATGATCGGACAGGTGATCGCGGCGACGGTCGGCGTGCTGGCCTTCGCCATCCTGTTTCACGCGCCCCGGCGCAGCTATGCGGCCTGCGCGCTGTGCGGCGGCTTCAGCTGGGCAATGTATCTGCTCTTTGATTCGATGGGCTGGGGCATGTTCGCCTCCTCCGTCGCCGCGGTCGTCGCGCTGACGCTGCTGGCGCGCGTGCTCTCCGTCGCCCTGCGCATGCCCAATACGGTCTTCATCGTCACAGGCATCTTCCCCATCGTCCCCGGCGCGGGCATCTACTACACCGCCTACGCGCTGATGACCTCCGACATCGCACTCTTTCAGCGCAAGAGCAAGGAGACCGTCCTGCTCGCCGGCGCGATCGCGCTGGGCATCATCATCGGCATGGCCGTGCCGCAACCGGCGCCGCTCGCGCTGGGCAGGATGCTCAGGCGGGCCTTTGTCCGCGATTCACAGGCATAATACAGGAGCCCGGGAGCATCCGCCGCAGCGCGCGGTTGCTTCCGGGCTTTTGTTCGTTTTGGGCGGCCTGTGCTCATCTGCTCAGATCGCTTTATCTTTCCCTCTTCAGGTAGGCCGCGTTGACGATATCCTGCTCACTTTGAAGCGGCTCTCCCCGGTCAAAGGCGACGATGTTGCCATAGATATAGTTGACCATGTTGATGTCGTTGTCCTTCGTATTGCCGCCCGCGTGCGCGCTGGCGACCACGTTGTCAAGCGTCAGCAGCGGATGATCCGGCGGCAGCGGCTCCTTTTCGTAGGTATCCAGCCCCGCCGTGGCGATGACGCCCGTCTGCAGCGCGCGAATCAGCGCCTGCTCCTGCACAATTGGGCCGCGCGCGGTGTTGATCAGCATGGCCGTCGGCTTCATCATGGCCAGCTCCCGCTCCCCGATCATGCCCCGCGTGCTCTCGTCGAGCGGGCAGTGGATGGAGAGGATGTCGCTCTCCCGCAGTAGGGTCTGCATGTCCACAAACCGGTAGCCGAAGCGCTCCTCCTGCTCCGTCTGGCGGACGATGTCGTAGTACATGACGTTGGCGCCGAAGGCCGTCACGAGCGCGGCCACCTTCTTGCCGATATGCCCCAGCCCGAGGATGCCCACGGTCTTCCCGCGAATCATGAACGAGCGGCCGAAATATTCCGTTCTCGGCCAGTGCCCCGCGCGCAGGTCGCGGTTGATTAGCAGCAGATTGCGGTAGCCCGCCAGCATGAGCATCACGGCCAGCTCCGCCACGATGCCCGAGTTGACGCCCGGGCAGGTCGCAATCGGGATGCCCCGCTCACCCCAGGCCCTGAGGTCGACGTGGTCAAAGCCCGCGCCCCAGCGCTGCCAGAAACGCACGCGCGGCGTGTGATGGATGATATCGGGGTCGATATCCAGCCGGGAGATCAGGTATTCACAGTCCTGAAGGTTCCCGTAGGCGTCCGGTGAGAGCGCGTCCACCAGCTCAAACCCCTGCGGCACATGCTCGTGCAGCGCGTCGTAGGCGCCGGGAAAGTATGTGCCGACCAACCCGATTTTCTTCATTTTTCTCTCCTCTTCTCCCCTGTGCCTGGAAAGCCCCGCTGCCGACGGGAGGCAAAGGGGCTTTCTGCCTTCGAAGAGACAACCCACCTGTTGCTTTCGTTCAGGCATCTCCACGTTGAACGGACGACAGAATGATTTCTCCCCCTTCTGGGGGAGGAATCCCTTTTGTCTGCGATTTGGATCCGCCCCTCCGGCGGAGCTTTTTTGCGGATTCGGTTTTTTCGCGGATCACTCCAGGATGCCGATCTCGCGGTAGTAGCGTGCAGCGCCCTCGTGAATCGGAACGCCGGCCACGTCGTTGCAGGCCTCCTTCGGGTCAGCCTTCTTGAGCGCGGCGTGGGTCTCGGTGAGCATGTCCCAGTTCTCCCAGAAGACCTTCGTCATCTGGTAGACGGTCTCCTCGTCGACGTCCGCCGTGATGAACAGCGTCAGCTTGACCGCGGAGGTCGGCACGTCCTCATCCTGGCCCGCATAGGTGCCGGCCGGAATGACGCTCTGCGCATACCACGGATACTCGGCCTTGAGCGCCTCGACGGTCTCCGCCGTGATCGGCAGGATCTTCGAGTCGGTCGTCGTCATGATCTGGGTCACAGCCGCGTTCGGCGTGCCCGCCATGATCCAGACGCCGTCGAGCTGCTTGTTGCTGATGGCGTCCGCCGCCGCGGAGGTATCCATGTATTCAGCCTTGATGCCATCCAGGCTGCTGCCCAGGATTTCGAGGTGGATGGCCGCCTCGTCGACGGTCGTGGAGCCGGCAGTTCCGATGGAGATGTGCTTGCCGATGAGCTCCTCCAGCGAGTTGATGCCGCTGTCCTTCGTCACGACGACCTGATTCGGATTGAGATACAGGCCCGCGAAGATGCGCAGGTTCTCGTTGGCGAAGCCCTCAAAGCTGGCCAGGCCCTCCTGAGCCTGATAGACGAGGTTTGCGTTGGCGATGCCGATCTGCGCCTCGCCGTCATACGCCTGGTTCAGGTTGTCGATGCCGCCGCCGGACGGGGTCGCCGTCGCGCGCATGCCCTCGATGTTGTCGTTCCAGAGCTGGCAGACCGTCGCGCTGATCGGGTAGAAGGTAGACGCGGTGCCCGCGGTGACGAAGTTGATGTCCGCGGCAGACGCCGTCGCTGCGCACAGCACCGCTGCGGCGCAGAGAACCAGGGCCAGGAGCTTTTTCATGGAAGTGTCCTCTCTCTCTCTTTTGAAAATATCATCGAACACGGAAACCTCTTCCGTGCCGGTTGCACGTCAGGCCGCGGAAAGCGGCGGGATTCTGCGGAGCACAGCGCGGTCGAGCCCAATCTCCACCGCGATGAGCGCCAGGGCGGCGACGTCCGTCGCCAGCGTCGGATTCACAAAGAGCAGGCCGCCGGCCACGAGCATCGCGCGGCAGAGGAGCCGCAGCGCCGTCGCCTGCGCGCTGTATCGCTCAATCGGCAGGCCGGACAGTCCGGAGGCCACGGCCAGCACGCCGATGGACGCGGTGATAAATGTGCGGATCGTCAGGCTCAGCGCGACGCCCTCCGTGCTGCCGTAGAGCAGCACCGGGTTGTTGAGGAAGAAGAACGGCACGATGAAGCCCGCAATGCCCAGGCGCATCGCGATCAGCGAGGTTTTGGTCATGTTGCTGTCCGCGATGCCCGCCGCCACATAGGAGCTCATCGCCACGGGCGGCGTGATGTTCGACAGGCAGGCATAGATCAGGCAGAACATGTTCGCCGCCATCTCGGTCGCGCCGACGCCGCGCAGCACGGGCACCGCCACGACATACACGATGACGTAGGCCGCCACGCCGGGCACGCCCATGCCCAGGATGATCGACATGATCATGACCATCAGGCCGCCGAGGAAGAGATGCCCGTCGCCGACCACCCTCAGGATCAGGTTGCCGAAGTTGAGGCCCAGGCTGGTCATGTTAACCGAGCCGATGATCACGCCGATGATGATGCAGCTGATGCCCACGCCGATGGCGCTGCGGCTGCCCTCGACCGTTGCCCTGACGATCGTGCCCAGGCCCATGCGCGTATCCTTGCGCAGCCAGGAGACAACGACGGTCGCGAAGATCGCGATGATCGCCGCGAAGAGCGGCGTAAACCCGCTGAACATCAGGCCCAGCAGCACGACCAGCGGCAGCAGCAGATGGCCGCGCTCGCGCAGCACCCTGCCCGCCTTCGGGATGTTCTCCGGGGAGAGGCCGGACAGGCCGAGGCGCTTGGCCTCCAGATGCACGGAGTAGATCAGCGTGAGATAGTACAGGAACGCGGGAATCGCCGCCGCAAGCATCACCTTCGTGTAGCTGACGCACATGAACTCCGCCATGACGAAGCCGACGGCGCCCATGATCGGCGGCGTGAACTGGCCGCCCGTCGAGGCGACGGCCTCCACCGCCGCGGCAAAGTCCTTCTTGTAGCCGGTCTTATTCATCAGCGGGATGGTGATGGTGCCGGTCGTCGCCACGTTGGCGATTGCCGAGCCGTTGATCATGCCCATCAGCGCGGACGCGATGACGGCGACCTTGGCCGGACCGCCCGGCGAGCGGCCCACCAGCGTCAGCGCAATATCGTTGATGAACTGTGAGAAGCCGCTGTACTTGAGAAACACGCCGAAGAGCACAAAAACAAAGATGTACGTCGCGGAGACGCCCGCGCCCGTGCCCAGAATGCCGTTGGTGTCCCAGACGAGCGCCTTGATCACGCGCTTGAGCGTGAACGCGCTCGTGCCGAAGGCGCCGGGCACATACCGGCCCCACACGGCAAAGTAGGAGAGGAAGACCAGCGCGATGATCGCCAGGTTGCCGCTGGCGCGGCGCGCCGCCTCAAAGCAGACCAGCAGGCAGACGACGCCGACGAACACGTCCGTGTTGTTCAGCCGGCCCGTCCTGGCCAGCGCGTCGTAGCGCAGAAACAGATAGCCAAAGCACGCAAGCGTCGCCGCGATCAGCGCGATGTCCCACACGGGCATCAGCCTTCGACGGCGGCGCTCCTTTTTCCAGGTCGGATACAGTGCGAAGGCCAGCGGCAGCAGGAACATGATGTGCGCCGTGCGCAGCTTGACCGCGCCGAGCGTGCCGAACGTGTTCGCCCAGATCTGGAATACTGCCCAGAGGATGAGCACCGCCGTGAGCACCTTGTCCATCGCGCCGGTGTACACGCGCGTACGGCTGTCCGCGTCCTTCTCCTCCACAAGCCTTTGGGCCCTGCTGTCAAGGCCCTCTTCCGTTTTCAGCTGTTCCTGTGCCATGCGCTTTTCCTCCGTATGTGCCCCGTCAGGCACGCTCTTCCTTCGGCTCCAAGTGTATCACGCAGGTCAACAATCTGTCAATCTCCTTTCACCCGTTTTTCATAGAAATCGCAGGCAGCCGCCCGTTCACTCCTTCATCTTCGGCTTGAAGATCAGCGCGGCGAGATAGCCGAAGAACACCGCCGCCGAGATGCCGCCCGCGCCGGCCACGACGCCGCCCGTGAACGCGCCGAGGATGCCGTCGGTCTTTGCCGCCTCCATGGCGCCCTTCGCCAGGAGATAGCCAAAGCCCGTCAGCGGCACCGTCGCGCCCGCCCCGGCAAAATCGATCAACGGTCTGTAGAGGCCCAGTGCGCCCAGAATCACGCCCGCAGTCACATACCCGACGAGAATCCGCGCGCTCGTGAGCTTCGTTTTGAGAATCAGGATCTGACCGATCACGCAGAACAACCCGCCCACGACAAACGCCTTGATGCCCATCATCAGCATATCCATCCGCTTCACTCCTCTCCGTGCTCGATCACGACAGCGTGCGCGACGCCGGGGATGCTCTCCCCCTGCATGGTGGTCGTCGGGCTGAGCAGCGCGCCGGTTGCCATGAAGACGATGCGGTTGAGATGTCCCGCCGCGAGCTCCGGCAGCAGATAGCCGCAGAGCATGCTCGCCGCGCAGCCGCAGCCGCTTCCGCCAGCATGCACGTCCTGTCTCGCGGAGAAGATCTCGCATCCACAGTCAAACAGCCTATCCTCCCGCACATCGACGCCGCTCTGCCGGAGCAGCTCGATCAGCAAATCCCGCCCATGATGGCCCAGATCGCCCGTGACCACCAGGTCATAGTCCTCAAAGCTGCGGTTCAGATCCTTCAAGTGCGCGCAGAGCGTATCCGCCGCTGCCGGCGCCATCGCCGCGCCCATGTTGTTCGCGTCGGCGATGCCCAGGTCGATCACCCGGCCGCAGGTCGTGTGCGTCAGGCGCACCTTCGCCTCCTTCGCCGCCGCGCCGGAGGCCAGCATGACGGCGCCTGCGCCGGTCACGGTCCACTGGGCCGTCGGCGTCCGCTGGTTGCCCAGTTCAAGCGGCGCGCGGTATTGGCGCTCCGCCGTGCAGAAATGGCTGCAGGTCGCCGCGATCAGCCTGTCCGCATAGCCGCCGTCGGCCAGCATGCCGCCCAGCGAGAGCGATTCCGACATCGTGGAGCAAGCGCCGTAGAGCCCGTAGAACGGAATCTGCAGGTTCCGCGCCGCATAGCCGGCGGAGATGATCTGGTTGAGCAGGTCGCCGCTGAGCAGCATCTGCACCTCGCCCATCTCCCGCTGTGCCTTGCGCGCGCAGAGCGTGACAGCGGTCTCGAGCATCTTCCGCTCCGCGCTCTCAAAGCTCGTCTCCCCGTTCAGCTCATCATCAAGCACCTGGTCAAACCGGCCGCCATACGGCCCCTCCTGCTCCTTGCGCCCGACGATGCTCGCCCAGCTGACGACGCCCGGACGGTTGCCCAGCACGACCGTCCGCTCTCCCATCCGTCTGCCCACTTCAGAGCACCTCCATAAAAAAGGCGATCAGTCCCACGATGATGGAGCTGCAGATGCCATACACCAGCACCGGCCCCGACAGCGTGAACAGCTTCGCGCCCACGCCCATGACCAGTCCCTCCCGCCTGAATTCCATCGCCGGCGCGACGACCGAGTTGGAAAAGCCCGTGATGGGCACGATGCTGCCCGCCCCGGCATACTTGCCGATCTTGTCATACACGCCCAGGCCCGTTAGCAGCGCGGAGAGGAAGATCAGGCAGATGCTCGTCGCCGTCGCCGCGCTGGTCGCTCCCCAGAGCATGACGCGGCTGAAAAACTCCGTAATCGCCTGTCCCAGCAGACAAATGGCGCCTCCGACCCAGAAGGCGCGCCACAGACCCGTCACCATGTCGCTCTTGGGGGAGAGCCTGTCGACAAGCTGCTTGTAGCGCTCAATTTTTTCCTGCTGCGCGCGGCTCACCTTTTTTTCATTGCCCATCGCCCTCTCCCCTTTCGTTGCGGACCTTTGCCCCCTGCGGCGGCTTTTTCACGCGCGTTTCCCTTGAGCCTGGACGCGCGACCGCCTCCAATGCATAGGGAATCAGATTGTGCCGTTCGTGCACCATAGCATCGTCTCCTTTTCTCTGCGCTCATTGTGCGCGTCCGGCGGCGTTCGTATTCGCCATCAAATGCAGCTCGCCACCTGCAGTCGGGTTCAAAACGCCCTGCTGCATTCTCACCGGGTTTTTCCAGAAGCAAAACAGCGACAGTCATTGACGAATGCAATGCGCAGGTCTACTATATGGATGAGGCCGACGGGCCATGGTTCCCGCTTGAAGGCGCTCGGCGGAGCATCCTTTCCCATCGTGTTTTCATGCACAATGGACATCCCTACCGTGGACACGGCCTGCCGTCTGCACTTCCCTTTTTGAGGTGATCGCTATGGACGTGCGTCAATTCCTAAGGGCGGTACTCGATCAGGACGAGCCGCTCATCCGGAGCTTCTTTCATCAGGATGCGGTTGTGAATTGGCACTGTACCAATGAGCATTTCCAGCTCGATGAATATATTGTGGCGAATTGCGAATACCCCGGCTCCTGGGATGGCGTCGTTGAACGGATTGAAGAGCTGGACAATCTGTATATCACGGTCACAAGGGTGTATCCA
>SFHU01000015.1 GCA_004555535.1 Clostridiales bacterium | reverse complement strand
GCAGGAGCGCATCTTCGTCGAGCCGATGGCGATGCGGAAGGCCGGCGCGGAGACCTCCCTGCCGGAGATCATCAGCGTCGTCGCGCGCCCGGATTCGCCGCGCTGGCCGATGGAGATGTCCGTCAGCGCCTCAATCGCGCCGCCGCCCGCGTCGCGCGCCGCGGCGAGCACCTCCTCCGCCGTGAATACGGCCTCCCAGCTCGCGGCCTCGGCGGGCGCCTCGGCGTTCTCCATGCCCTTGACGCACTGCGTGTAGCCGGGCTCCTCCTTCTCGTAGTCAAGCCCCTCCTTGGCGCGCGCCGTCAGTCCGCCCGAATGCGCGTGGAACCACGCATAGGGCAGCTCGCCGCCTGCGTTGAGCACGATGCCGCGCGTTTCGCTGACGGCCTGGCGGATGCGCTCGTTGACGCCCGACGCGTCATAGGCCTGCGCCTCCTTGATGTCCGTGGAGATATCCGCGCCCTCGTACATCGATTCCTTCTGCGAGACGAACTGCAGCACAAACGTGCGCGCGAGAATCGCCTGCGCTTTGAGCGCCTCCAGCGGCCAGTCGCCGGCCATCTCCCCCGCGAGCACGGCGGGCAGATAGTCCTCCACGGAGAGCGCCTCAACGCGCCCGTTTTCCGTGTCATACACGCGCAGCACGGGCACGCCCTGCGCGTTTCTTTCAAGCCTGTCCGGCACGAGCTCCGCGGCGGTCTTTCCCTGCGCTGTTGCCGGTGTGTTTTCCGCCTGCGGCAGGGCGGGCTTGTCCGGTTGCGTGCCGCGCGAGGCGCAGCCCGTGCACAGCAGCAGGGCCGCGAGCACCGGCGCGATCGGTTTCAGGTTCATCGTCATCCCTCCTGCATACAGTATGCGCGGATGGAGGGAGGACATGCAAAAAGCGGCGCGAAAGACGCGCCGCTCAGACCACAGAAAGCATTCAATAATTCACATTCCAGGTCGAGACATAGGCCACGCCGCTGTCGATGAGGATCATGCAGACGCTCTCGCCGTAGCTGAGAATCGTCATCGGCGTCGCCGGCGGATAGCTCGCCTTGAGCGAGGTGAGCGTCGAGTCGTTGTAGACGTTGATCATCGTCTCGCTGCTGCCCGCGCGCACGGCCAGCGTGCCCCGCGTGCCCGCCGAGGGCACGGAGGAGACCGGCGTCTGCGCCGGCACGGGCGTGATCACCTGGATCAGCGGCGTCGGCGTAGGCGTCACATAGACGTAGATCGGCGTGCTCGCGCTCGTGGGCGGCAGGTAGCTGCCGTTAAAGCTCAGGTAGCGCGTCATCATGTAGCCGTGCTTCGTGCCGACGTAGACCTCGCACCAGGTCGCGCCGTAGCCGACGACCTTGACCTGCGTGCCGTTGCGATACTGGCCGATGGAGCGCGCGCTCTGCGAGGGCGATTCGCGCAGGTTGAGCACCTGTGTGCTCTTCGGGTTGTTGACGTAGGCCGTCTGCGAGGCCGTCGCGCCGGAGCCCGTGTTGCTGCCGACCGTGCTGCCCGTGCCGGAGAGATAGGAGGTGGACATGAAGCCCGTCAGGCCGTTCGCCGAGATCTGGTACCAGCCGTTGCCCTTGAGCAGCACGGAAACCTTCGTGCCCGAGGCCAGCGTGCCGACGCTCCCGTAGGCCGAGGAGGGGCCGCTGCGCACGTTGACGCGCCCGCCGTTTCTCGTGGTCACGGTCGCGGTCGTCTGCGAGGAGCTGATGAAGGAGTCGTGCATATAGCCGTAGACCGGCGTGCCGCCGACCAGCACGTAGATATAGTTCCACTCATAGCTGCTGTCGACGATATAGACGCCTGTGCCGCTGGTCACGCGCATGATGACGCTGGTCTCCAGCGACGGGCCGCTGCGCAGGTTGACGTAGCCGCCGTTGGCGTATTTGACGGTGCCCTGGTTGGCCGAGCCGGCCAGCGTCAGGTAGCGCTCGGCCATGTAGCCCGTCCTGCCGTCCAGCGTTTTGACGCGCCAGAAGCCCGCGTCCGAGCTCTCCAGGAGCCGCACCCAGGTGCCGGAATCGTATTTGCCCAGGCTGCGGCTGCTTGTGCTCGCGTATTCGCGCAGGTTGAGCCTGCCGCCCGTGACGACGGCGAACTGCTCCGCCAGCGCCATCGCCGGCAGCAGAAGCGCCAGCAGCAGCGCAGCCGCCAGCGCCTTTCCCTTGATGCCCTTCATCGTGATCCCCCACTTTTGTTATGGAAATCTTTCCCCCAAGGCTCCGGCCTCGGGCACAGAACAACGGCATTTGCATCCCTTCGTCGGGGATGCAACCGGCAGCATGCCGGTTTCCTCTGTCTATCTGACGAACGGGCGCTCCCTTTTATTCCCTCTTCTGCCCGTTTTTGCGAATTTTGCCGAAACCAGTATACCACATTGCCCCGCCGCACGCCAGTCCTCTGTTTGCTTTCCCGCCCGGTCTGTACTATAATCAGGGCATAGAGGGAGGAATGACGATGGAACAGACCACGCTCTTTGACACCTCCGCCGCGGAGCCGCTCGCCTCCCGCCTGCGCCCGCGCACGCTCGACGAATTCGCCGGCCAGCAGCACCTGCTTGGCCCGGGCAGGGTGCTCCGCCGCCTGATCGAGAGCGACCAGATCAGCTCGATGATCTTCTGGGGCCCGCCGGGCGTCGGGAAGACGACGCTCGCGCGCATCATCGCGGGGCGCACCAAAGCCGCCTTTGTCGATTTTTCCGCCGTCACCAGCGGCATCCGGGAGATCCGCGCGGTCATGGAGAAGGCCGAGCGCGCCCGGGCCTTCGGCGAGCGGACGATCGTCTTCGTCGACGAGATTCACCGCTTCAACAAGGCGCAGCAGGACGCCTTTCTGCCCTTCGTGGAAAAGGGCAGCATCGTCCTCATCGGCGCGACGACGGAGAATCCCTCCTTTGAGGTCAACGGCGCGCTGCTCTCGCGCTGCAAGGTGTTCGTCCTGCAGGCCCTGAGCGAGGGGGACCTGACCGGCCTGCTCTCCCGCGCGCTGACGGATCCGCGCGGCTTCGGCAGCCTGAAGGTCGACTGCCCGCCGGAACTGCTGCGCGCGATCGCGGTCTTCGCAAACGGCGACGCCCGCAGCGCGCTCTCCACGCTGGAGATGGCCGTGCTCAACGCGCCCGAGGAGGGCGGCGCCGTGCGCGTCACGCGCGAGACGCTGGAGCAGTGCACCTCCAAAAAGTCCCTGCTCTACGACAGGCAGGGCGAGGAGCACTACAACATCATCTCCGCGCTGCACAAGTCGATGCGCAATTCCGATCCGGACGCGGCGGTCTACTGGCTGGCGCGCATGCTCGAGGCCGGGGAGGATCCGCTCTACGTCGCCCGGCGCGTCATCCGCTTCGCCAGCGAGGATGTCGGCCTGGCCGACCCCCGCGCGCTGGAGATCGCCGTCGCCGCTTATCAGGCCTGCCACTTTCTGGGCATGCCCGAATGCACGGTGCATCTGACGCAGGCGGTCGTCTACATGGCCCTCGCGCCCAAGTCCAACGCGCTCTACACGGCCTATGAGCAGGCGAAATCGGACGCGCAGAGCCGCATGGCCGAGCCCGTCCCGCTCGTCATCCGCAACGCGCCGACCAGGCTCATGGCCGGGCTGCACTACGGCGAGGGCTATCAGTACGCGCACGACGCGCAGGACAAGCTGACCAATATGCAGTGCCTGCCCGACTCGCTGCGCGGCCGCGTCTACTACGAGCCGACCACCCAGGGGCTTGAGGCCAAATTCAAGGCGCGCCTGGAGGAGATCAGAGCGTGGAAGGCTGCGCACAGCGATCCGCAATCTCCATGAGCTCCCGCTCCGAGGCGATGTCGCCCGCGTAGGGGTAGCGGCGCGCGCAGCGCTCAAACTGCGCCCGAAGCCGCGCCGCCTCCGCCTCGTCCCGCTGCATGAGCAACGCCCGGACATACTGCGTGCGCAGCACGGAGGGGAAGTCCTTCATGGCGTCCATGAACGCCTCCAGCCCCTGCGTGCACATCGTCCGGGCATCGTCCTACCGCCCCGGCGTGATCAGCGCGACGTAGAGCCTGTCGCAGCGCAGCATCATCCGGTGCAGCCCCGCGATGCCGCCTCCCATCCGCAGCAGCCGCGCCATCAGCCCGTCGGCCTCCTCAAAGTCATGCAGATCCATCAGCCGGTTGCAGGCAAACACGCCCAGCGCCGCGGTCATGCCGTTCTGCATCCCCGCGTCGTCCGGCACGGCGAACCAGTCCTGCGGCATGTCCCGCAGCCGCTCGCCCCGCGCCATGCGCCCGCTGACCATCAGCTGCACCCAGAAGGCGCGGATCGCCTCCCGGTCGCCGTGCAGGGCGCGCGCGTTCTCCCCGTCGTTGCTCAGCGCGTCCGTGCGCAGCGGCACGCCGTTGAGCAGCGCAAAGGCCGCGCCGACGATGGCCGGCAGCCGCAGCAGCGCGCGCACCGGCTCCCGCGCCGCAAAGGAGAGCGCAAAGAACGCGCCCGCCGTCAGCAGGTTCATCAGCGCGCCGCCGAGGTTGAAGAGCACGACGGGCATCCGCCCGTCCCGCAGCGCCGGCGGCGTCATCAGGCACTGGCCGCCCGTCCCGGCGACGCAGAGCCGTCGCAGGCGCAGCCCGCCTTCCTCGCGCACCAGCATCAGGCTGCCGATGCGCAGGGAGCTGAAGCGGTATCCGGACAGCAGCCCGAAGACCAGATGCCCCACCTCGTGCAGCGCGATCTGCAGCGCCGCCGCAAGCGCCAATGCCGCGCAGCACAGCGCGAGCAGCAGGCATGTCTGCGCAAACGTCCTCCCCGCCGCGACGCCCCTGGCGATGCACACAGCAGCGCCCGCCGCCGCGAGCAGGGCGACCGCGCCGGTCAGGACATTCTGCAAGCGGATCGTCCTTCTCTTTTTCTTCATGCGTTCCTCCTCAACCCGCCATCATACGCCAATCGCCCGGGCACAGCCTGTCCCGGGCGATCATCTTGCTCTGTCAGTTCTTTTTGTCCTTTTTGACGAGCGGCTTGTAGGTGCCGTCCGCCTGCTCCACGCGCACGCGGCTGAGCGTGTCCTCCATATTGGCGCGGAATTCCTTCAGATACTGCGCGCGCAGCGCGGCCTGCTCCTCCAGCTCCTGCGCCGTGAGGCCAACGGTCTTCTTCTTGCGCGCCAGCTCGTTGATGCGCTCGATCTGTGCGTGATCCATGCTCTCTCCTCTTTCCCCGTTCATGCAGTCTGTCTGCCCCGTATCATACAGGATTTTGCCCCGCGCGTCAAGCATGACAAAGGGAGGAAGCCGCTCCTGCGCGGTTTCCCCCCTCATTTCTCTTTTACCCCACAACGCCGCAGAGGTTCCAGTCCGCGTCCATCAGCGCCAGCACGCCGGCGGCGCCGGGCTCGATGCGCCCGTAGCCCTTCGCGCCGACCGAGTCGGCGGGCGTGCTCGTCGCCATGGGAATGACTGTCTCCGGCGGGATGCGCGCCAGCGTGATCATGTTGCGCACGGCCTGATGCAGCTTGAGCGTCGATCCGGCCAGCACGCCGTTTTGCAGCCGCGCCGCGCCGTCCCTGACGAAGACCGCCTGTCCGCCCAGGTCGTACTGCCCATCCGGCAGGCCCGCCGCCTCCATCGAGTCGGAGATCAGCGCCATGCCCTTTGCGCCCTTGCAAAGTGCCGCGATGCGCAGCACGTCCGGATGCAGATGGATGCCGTCCGCGATGACCTGCACGAGGATGCGCTCGTCCGCCAGGCCCGCGCCCGGCACGCCCGGCTCGCGGTGGTGCAGCGGCGTCTGCGCGTTGAACAGGTGCGTGATCTGCGTCAGGCCAACGTCCGCCGCGGTGTGGATGTCCGCGGCCTTCGCACCGGTGTGCGCCGCGCAGGTCACGACGCCCAGCCCCTTGAGATAGGCGATCAGGTTGAGCGCGCCCGGCAGCTCCGGCGCCAGCGTCATCATCCTGACGCAGGAGAGCTCCCGGACCATCTCCATATAGGCCTCCACCGACGGGCTGCGCAGGCATTCGCCCAGCTGCGCGCCCTTGAAGTCCGGGTTCAGGAAGGGCGCCTCCATGTGCGCGCCCAGCACGGCCGCGCCGCGCGCCTCCGGTCTGTCCATGACGGCCTGGATGCCGCGCAGGGCCTCGTAGGTTTCGCTTGGCCACGCGCTCATCGTCGTGGGCACAAACGCCGCCACGCCGGTATCCAGCAGCGCGCGGCTCATCCTGCGCACGTCGTCCTCGCCGCGCATGCAGTCCGCGCCGGCAAAGGCGTGAATGTGGATGTCCACAAAGCCGGGGAGCACATAGCATCCGGCTGCGTCGCGGACGGCCTCGTCCGGCCCTGCGCACAGCGCGCCGACCTCAGCGATGCGCCCGCCTTCCACGCGCACATCCGCTTTTTTCAGCCTGCCGTCCACAAACGCCGTTCCGTTTTGAATCAGCAATGGAAACGCCTCCGATCTCATGCCGCATTGGCGCGGCTCATCCGCGCTCGCGCTCGACCAGCGCGCCCGCTTCGTGATCCGCCAGAATCACGCAGCAGGGATGGAGCTGAAGGATGGAAGCCGGAACCTGCGGGGTGATCGGGCCGCAGAGCGTCTTGTAGACGGCGTCAGCCTTGTCCGCGCCCGTCGCGACGAGCACGACGCATTTCGCCGCCATGATGTTGCCGATGCCCATGGAGATCGCCTGGCGCGGCACGTCATCCGGGCTCTTGAAGAAGCGGGCGTTCGCCTCGATGGTGTCCTGCGCCAGCGTGACGACGTGGGTGCCGAAGGTGAAGTCCTTCGCCGGCTCGTTGAAGCCGATGTGGCCGTTGCGGCCGATGCCCAGCAGCTGGATGTCGATGCCGCCGGCGTCGTGAATCGCGCGGTCATACCTGAGGCCCGCCTCGGCGGAATGGCCGCTGGGCAGATGCGTGTTCTCCGGGCGCAGATTGACCTTGCTGAACAGATGCTCCTGCATGAAGGCATGGTAGCTCAGCGGATTCTTGTGGTCAATGCCGACATATTCGTCAAGGTTGAACGTGCGGACGCGGTCAAAGTCGATGACGCCACGCTCATACCACTGCACAAGCATCTCATACGCGGGGATCGGGGTGGAACCGGTGGCAAGGCCCAGCACGCTGTCCCCCTTGCGGGTCACCTGAGCGGCGATCAGGACGCCGGCTGCCTCGCAGGCCGCTCTGGCGCTTTCGTAGACGTGAAATTCCATAGAATCCCTCCTGCAAGATTGATATCTGATTCTATTATATCATAGATTCGTCAGATTGCACATGCTTTCCCCGGTCTTTTTTTGCAATTTCAGGCAGAAATCGACATCTCGGCGTTGCGCGCCATCTCCTCCAGCTGCCCGCCGAGCGTACCGGAAAGGCTTTGGCACAGCCGCGCGGCAAAGCCGTTCGCCGGGTCGGCCAGAGCGCGGATGATCTCCCGCTCGACAGCCGGGCGCTGGCGATCGATGCCGCGGCCCACGGCGCCGGGCAGCACCGCCTGGCGAAGGAGCACGGGCAGCTTCGCGCGGCGCAGCATCCTCTCCATGCCCGATCTGCCGACCACGGCCAGCAGCACGCCCGCCGCCGCGCCCGCGATCATGCCCAGAGGCCCTGCGCTGATGAGCGCGACGCCGCCCCCGCCACAGACGCTCGCGCCCGCCGCCGCCAGCACGACGCCCAGCAGGCCGGAGAGCACGTCCATGCCCATCGCGTCCGTCATCGACAGGCTGATGCCGCCGACGCCCGCATCGAGCTGCGCGCCGCTCAGGCTCATCTGCTCCGGCGGCACGCCGCAGCGCAGGCACAAGCTCGTCAGCTCGTCCTCCAGCGTGTGCAGCAGCGCCTGCGTCCAGGCACGCAGCGGCTCCTCCATGCGCGCGCGCACGGCCTCCCCACTGGCCTCCTGCTCCATGCGCGCGGCGATGACCTGCTCCAGCTCGTCGATCGTCGCCACGCCGCCCTTTCTCCAGAGCGCGACGGCATCGAGCGCGCTCTCCTTCGCCGTCTCAAAGAGCGCCGCGGCCAGCGGCTGATAGAGCTCGTGCACGCTCGCGCTGACGGCGGCGCTGAGCCTGTCGCCCCGCGCGAGGGAGGCGACCTCCCGCCGAAACAGCGCCAGATGCTCGTCCACCCGCCCGGCGTAGGCGAGGCCGCGCGCGATGGAGCATTCCGGCTCCGGGCACAGCACGATCAGGCTGCCGTCAAACGCCGCCCGGCAGGCCTCCCGGAAGAAGGCCATCCGCGAGGCGCCGCCCGTCAGAATGACGGCCTGCGGCGGGCACGTCCGGCTGACCGTCTTCGCCGCGTTCAGCGCGTCGCGCAGGCAGGTCACAAAGCTGCGCCCGCCCAGCGCGGAGGCCGGCGTGCGGATGATCTCCTCCATCGCCCGGGCGTCGAGGGCAAGCTCGAGCATCAGCGTCTCGTCGTAGCAGACGACGACCGGCGCGCGCAGCGCGGTCTCCTGCCATTTCTCCTCGTCAAGGAAGTAGCGCTCCTTGAGCCGGCGCGCCTCCAACTCGCAGTAGCTCCTCCAGGCCGGGCTCTCCGCCAGCACGCGCTCAAGCCCCGCCCTGTCCGGCGAGGCCTTGACGCAGCGCGCAAGGATCAGCTCGTCGAGCACGCCGCCGCCCAGGTTCGTGTCGCCAAAGAGCGAGAGGTTCTGCTGATGCCCGTCGACGATATACGCGAAGTCCGTCGTCGAGCTGCCGATGTCGATGACGACGGCGCTGCGGCGCATCAGCGCGGGATCAATGCGCAGCCCGCGCGCGTGGCGCGCGTAAAGAAAAGCCGCGCGCGGCTCCGGCACGACGCTCACGTTCGGAAAGCCCGCCGACTCCATCAGCGCGGCATACTGCTGCCGCCTGCCCTCGCCCCAGCCCGCCGGGCAGCCGACGACCGTGCGCGAGACCTCCGCCATCAGCGCAGGCTCCTCCCGCATCAGCGCCGCCATCACGCCCTGCGCGAATGCGCGCACGGCAGCATGCGCCTGCGGGTCGGTCAGGTAGCGCGACTTGAAGCGCACCTGCGCGTCCTGCGCGCCCGCGAGGACGCTCGCCTCCTCGCCCACGACGATGCGTCCCTCGCGCGTGCCGACCGCCGAGAGCAGGCTCGTGCGGCCCAGGAGCGGGAGCATGCGCGGCTCGACGGTCGAGTCCGAGTCGAGCACGGCGACCGCGCTCTCGCCGTCGCCCAGATCAAAGCCGAGAATCTTCATCGTCGTCCCCTCCTTCAGCGCGCCTGCACAGCCGCCGCGCAGGCCGCCACGCCGCGCCGGATCAGCCTGCCATCCTTCATCAGCGCAGGGCGGATCGTCCGCTCGCCGCTGAGCGTGGGCAGCAGGTCGAACATCCGCGCGTTCTCCGCGTCCCCGCGCTCAAACCACACCGGCGTGACGCCCAGCCGCCTGAGATACGTCTCCGCCTGATCGAGGCTGCGCAGCGCGACATCCGCGCGCCCTGTCGCGCGCGCCTCCAGGAGCGAGACGAGCAGGTCGAGCATGGCCTCGTCCGCCTCCCCGCTCAGGCGCGCCGCCGCGCCGTCGCGCTCCAGCAGCGCCAGATCGCTCACGCAGATGTCCGCCGCCTGGCAGAGCTCGCCCATCGCGCGCAGCAGCGCGTCCGCGTCAACGGTGAGCGTCGCCTCCGCCCGCGCGCTCTGCGCCTGCGGGGCCTTTGCGCCGCCCAGCGCCAGCAAAGCCGCACCCGCGACCTGCAGCGCCGCAAAGAGCGGCCTCCCGTCGATCAGCTCAAAGAGCGCCAGCGCCAAGAGCACCAGAGCGCCCGCCGCCAGCAGGCCCGTTTTGAGCCTTCCGCCCTTCTCCTGCGCGCCGCTCTCCAGGACGAGCCGCCCCTGCGCCCGCGCTGCGCGCAGCAGCATTGGCGCATGCCGCAGCGCCGCCATCACAGCCTGCTGACGCTGGCGCGCCGCTTCGTCGCCCTCGTCCTGCGCCAGCTCCGCCGCGATCTGCTCCATCGCCATCGTCGCCGCCAGCGCCGCCTCCTCCGGCGTCCCGGCGGCCAGCAGCCGTTTCCGGATCTCCTCCTGCCGCGCCTCAAATGCCGCGTATGCCTCCATGCTTCCGCCCCTTTTCCCCATCATTCCGGTTTCATTTCTGACTTTTCATTCTATCTTTCATTGTAGCTTTCCGCCCGGGCTTTGTCAACTGACCCCGCGCTGTGGTATAATGGGCTCACTTTCTGATGCGGAGGGTTTGATCATGCGCATGCTCACCTACACCGTCACGCCCGCAGACGAGGGGCGCGCCATCCGCTCCGTCGTGCCGCGGCGCTTTCAGCTCGGCGCGCATGCCTTCAGGCGGCTGAAGGTACAGGGCGGCGTGCGGGTCAACGGCGAGCCTGCGCGCGCCGACCGCATCCTCCACGCGGGCGAGGTGGTCACGCTGCTGCTCCCCAGCGATGAAATCCTCCCCGGCGATGAAACCGTCCCTTGCGATGCGGCCGCTCCTGGCGAGGAAGCGCTCCCGCCCTCCTTCCTCCGCTATCTCGACGAGGACATGCTGGTCGCCGCCAAGGGCGCGCCGCTGGCGACGCTGCCCAGCGCCCATATCCGCACGGGGACGCTTCGCGAGCAGCTCATCGCCCTGCTGGGCGCGGATGCGCAGACCTTTCACTATCATCCCGTCAACCGGCTCGACAAGGGCACCAGCGGCCTGCTCGTCATCGCGCGCCACGCGCACGCCCAGCGCCTGCTGACCGCGCAGCTGCACAGCGACGCCTTCCTGCGCGAATACCTCGCCGTCACGCAGGGCGTTCCCGCGCAGGACAGCGGCATCATCGACGCGCCCATCGCGCGTTTGGGTGCGGGCGCGGCGCGCTGCGTCGACCCTCACGGCCGACGGGCGGTGACGCATTACCGCGTCGAGGCGGTACACGATGGCCGCGCGCTTCTGCGCCTGCGCCTGGAAACCGGGCGTACGCATCAGATCCGCGTCCACCTCGCCTCCATCGGCTGCCCGATCGTCGGGGACTATCTCTACGGGCAGGCGCATCCCGCGCTGCCCGGACGCTTTGCGCTGCACAGCGCGCACCTTCGCTGTACACAGCCCATCACGGGCAGGCGCATCGAGCTGCACGAGCCGCTGCCGCCTGAGCTCACCGCGCTGCTGAGCGCCCCATAATGTTCTCATGGAATCTTTTTCCTGTGTCAAACGCGCCGCCTCCGGCATTCTATAAAGGAGAAGAACAGATGGGAGGCCACGCAATGAGCAGACAGGAACGACGCCGTACATCCGCCGCATGGCAATGGAATCCGCCCGCGCGCCAGGAGACCGCCGACGAATCCTTCCACACGCGCCGCAACGTGCAGAGCGCCACAGAATGCACCGGGCTGATGCAGCAGGTGCCGGAAAACGAGGGCGAGGCGCGCTCGCTCTCCCAGCTCTACGCCATTCACACGCTCAAGCCGCAGGGCAATGTCGGCAAGGACAATCCGAACAACGATCCCTCGGAGATCCGTTTCCACAGGGACGAATAAAACCAAAAAGCGGGCCGCCCGGAGGAAACCACGTCCTCCGGGCGGCCCGTTTGTTGTATGGATTCAGATGATTCCGGGCCTTCGCCCCTGCGCTCAGTACGTCTCCTTGATCTCGACGTCCTTGTAGCGCGGCATGCCGGTGCCGGCCGGAATGAGCTTGCCGATGATGACATTCTCCTTGAGGCCGACGAGCGGATCCTCCTTGCCCTTGATCGCGGCCTCGGTCAGCACGCGGGTCGTCTCCTGGAAGGAGGCGGCGGAGAGGAAGGAGTCGGTCGCCAGAGCGGCCTTCGTGATGCCCAGCAGGATGCGCTTGGCGACAGCCGGACGGCCGCCGTTGGCGATGGTCTTCTCGTTCTCCTTCTCGAAGTGGAAGATGTCCACCATCGAGCCGGGGAGCATGTTGGTATCGCCCGCGTCCTCGACGCGAACCTTGCGCAGCATCTGATGGACGATGACCTCGATGTGCTTGTCGCCGATGCCGACGCCCTGCAGGCGGTAGACCATCAGGACCTCCTTGAGCAGGTGCTCCTGAACGGCCTTGACGCCGAGGATGCGCAGCAGATCGTGCGGGTTGATCTGGCCCTCGGTCAGCTCGTCGCCCGCGGTCACGCGGTCGCCCTCCTTGACCTTGAGGCGGCTGCCGTAGGCGATGGGATACGCCTTGACCGTGCCGTCGTCGCTGGTGATGAGCAGCTCGCGCTTCTTCTTGCTCTCGCTGATGCCGATGGTGCCGGAGATCTCCGCCAGCATGGCCTCGCGCTTGGGCTTGCGCGCCTCGAAGAGCTCCTCGACGCGCGGAAGGCCCTGCGTGATGTCCTTCTCGGAGGCGACGCCGCCGGTGTGGAAGGTACGCATCGTCAGCTGCGTGCCCGGCTCGCCGATGGCCTGCGCCGCGACGATGCCGACAGCCTCGCCGATGTTGACATAGCCGCCGTGTGCCAGATCCTGGCCGTAGCACTTGACGCAGACGCCGGTCTCGTTGCGGCAGGTCAGCACGGAGCGGATCTGCACCGCCTTAATGCCGCAGGCGATGATCTCGTTGCCCTTGTCGTAGGTGATCATCTCGTTGCAGGGGACGATCACCTCGCCGGTCAGCGGATTGACGACATCCTCCGCCGCGACGCGGCCGACGATGCGGTCGATCAGCTTCTCGATCGGGTCACGCTCGGAGCCGATCGCGGTCACGGTGATACCGCGGATCTTCTCGTGGCGGGAGGCGAAGCAGTCCTGCTCGCGGACGATGACCTCCTGGGAGACGTCGACCAGACGGCGGGTCAGGTAGCCCGAGTCCGCCGTACGCAGCGCCGTATCGGACAGCGCCTTGCGGCTGCCGTGGGAGGACTGGAAGAACTCAAGAACCGTGAGGCCCTCGCGGAAGTTCGCCTTGACCGGCATTTCGAGCGGGCGGCCCGTCGGGGACGCCATCATGCCGCGCATGCCGGCGAGCTGGGAGACCTGGGAAATGGAGCCGCGGGCGCCGGAATCGGTCATCATACGGATCGGGTTGAACTCGTCCATGTGATTCATGATCTTGCCCTTGATCTCCTCTGTCGTCTTGCTCCAGACGTCGACGACGCGGGTATAGCGCTCCTCGTCGGTGAGGAGGCCCTTCTTGAAGAGCTTCTCGATCTTGCGCACGCGCGTCTCGGCGTCCTCCAGAATCGGCTTCTTCTCCGGCGGCACGATGACGTCCGCCACGGCGACGGTGACCGCGCCGATGGTGGAATACTTGTAGCCCATCGCCTTGACGTTGTCCAGAACCTTCGCGGTCTCGGACACGCCGTGAGCGCGGAAGCACATGTCGACGATCTTGCCCAGCTCCTTCTTACCGACCTTGGTGTCGATCTCCAGAGCGAACATGTCGTCAAGCGTGGCGCGCGGCTTGAAGCCCATGTCCTGGGGCACGTTGTTGTTGAGGATCAGCCGTCCCAGGCTCGTCTCGATGCGCTTGTAATAGGTGTTGCCGCCGTTGCCGCCGGTGATGTGGTGCTCGCGCAGGTAGGCCTCGCTGACCTCATCATTCCAGTCGCGCGCGATGCGCACGGTGATGCGCGCCTGCAGGTCGATCTGGCCGGTGAGATAGGCCATCATGGCTTCGTCCTCGTTGGCAAAGCAGCGGCCCTCGCCCTTCGCGCCCGGACGGATGCAGGAGAGGTAGTAGCAGCCGATGACCATATCCTGCGACGGGGAGATGACCGGCTTGCCGTCCTGCGGCTTGAGGATGTTGTTCGCGCAGAGCATCAGGAAGCGCGCCTCGGCCTGCGCCTCCATCGACAGCGGAACGTGCACGGCCATCTGGTCGCCGTCGAAGTCAGCGTTGAAGGCGGTACAGGCCAGCGGATGCAGCTTGATCGCCTTGCCCTCGACCAGGATCGGCTCAAACGCCTGAATGCCCAGGCGGTGCAGCGTCGGCGCGCGGTTGAGCAGCACCGGATGCTCCTTGATGACGCTCTCGAGGATGTCCCAGACGCGGGTCTCGCCGCGGTCAACCATCCTCTTGGCGCTCTTGACGTTGTGAACGACGCCGGTGTTCACCAGCCGCTCCATGACGAACGGCTTGAACAGCTCCAGCGCCATGCCCTTGGGCAGGCCGCACTGATGCAGCTTGAGCTCCGGGCCGACGACGATGACCGAACGGCCGGAATAGTCGACGCGCTTGCCCAGCAGATTCTGGCGGAAGCGGCCCTGCTTGCCGCGCAGGAAGTCGGAGAGCGACTTGAGCGCGCGGTTGCCGGGGCCCGTGACCGGGCGGCCGCGGCGGCCGTTGTCGATGAGCGCATCGACAGCCTCCTGCAGCATGCGCTTCTCGTTGCGCACGATGATGTCCGGCGCGCCGAGCTCGAGCAGGCGCTTGAGGCGGTTGTTGCGGTTGATGACGCGGCGGTAGAGGTCGTTCAGGTCGGAGGTCGCAAAGCGGCCGCCGTCCAGCTGGACCATCGGGCGCAGATCCGGCGGCATGACCGGGATGACCTCCAGGATCATCCATTCCGGCTTGTTGCCGCTGGTGCGGAAGGCCTCCACGACCTCCAGGCGCTTGATCGCCTTGGCGCGCTTCTGGCCCTCGGTCTCGCGCTCGCGCTCCTTCTCGGTCAGCTCGGCGATCTCGGTGCGCAGCTGCTGGCTCAGCGCGTCCAGATCGATGCGCTCGAGCAGCTCCTTGATGGCCTCGGCGCCCATGCCCACGCGCAGCGGCGTCTTGCCCATCCGGACGTCCTGCTGATAGCTGGGCGCGGTGATCTGCTGGCGGTATTCCGCCTCGGTCAGCACCGCGTTGGCGCGCAGGGCCGTGCAGCCCGGATCCAGCACGATGTAGGAGGCGAAATAGAGCACCTTTTCAAGCGCGCGCGGGGAGATGTCCAGCAGCGTGCCCATCCGGCTGGGGATGCCCTTGAAGTACCAGATATGGGAAACCGGGGCGGCCAGCTCGATGTGGCCCATGCGCTCGCGGCGGACCTTGGAGCGCGTCACCTCGACGCCGCACTTGTCGCAGACGATGCCCTTGTTGCGCACGCGCTTGTACTTGCCGCAGTTGCACTCCCAGTCCTTGGTCGGTCCGAAAATGCGCTCGCAGTACAGGCCGTCGCGCTCCGGCTTCAGGGTGCGGTAGTTGATCGTCTCCGGCTTGCTGACCTCGCCGTGGGACCAGGCGCGGATCTGCTCCGGGGACGCCATGGAGATTTGAATGGAAGCTAGATTTGTCAGTTCCGACAAAGGGGTTACACTCCCTTCTTGCAGTTCAAGAAATCACCTGAATGCCGCCGCCGCGCCGGAATGCGCGGCGGGGCGTTGTTGCATGCATACCGGCGGCAATCACTTGTCGTCCAGATCGTCCAGGGAGATGTCCTCGAAGCTGGGCACGTCGTCGAAGTCGAACACGTCGTCGTCGCCCTCGAAGTCGTCGCCCTCGCCATCGGCAAGGCCATCGTCGGCGCTCTCCTCGTTCTCCGCGTCGAGGCTTCCGCTCTCCTGAGCGGAGGCGCCGCGGTCGTATTCCTCCTCCTCGTCCTCCAGCTCCTTGATGACGATCTCGTTGTGGTCGCCGTCAAGCACCTTGACGTCCAAGCAGAGGGATTCGAGCTCCTTGATGAGCACCTTGAAGGACTCCGGCACGCCGGGGGCAGGGATGTTCTTGCCCTTGACGATGGCCTCGTAGGCCTTGACGCGGCCCACGATGTCGTCGGACTTGACCGTCAGAATCTCCTGCAGGGTGTTCGCCGCACCATAGGCCTCCAGGGCCCAAACCTCCATCTCGCCGAAGCGCTGGCCGCCGAACTGCGCCTTGCCGCCCAGCGGCTGCTGGGTCACGAGGCTGTAGGGGCCGGTGGAGCGGGCGTGCATCTTGTCGTCGACCAGGTGATGCAGCTTGAGGTAGTACATGTAGCCGACGGTGACGGGGTTGTCGAACTGGTCGCCCGTGCGTCCGTCGTAGAGGATGGTCTTGCCGTCCGTGCTGCGGCCGCCCTTTTCGAGCGCCTTCTGAATCTGCTCGAAGGAGGCGCCGTCAAAGTCCGGCGTGGCCACGCGCCAGCCCAGCGCGCGCGCCGCCATGCCCAGGTGCATCTCCAGCACCTGGCCAAGGTTCATACGGCTCGGAACGCCCAGCGGGTTCAGGACGATCTGCAGCGGGGTGCCGTCGGGCAGGAAGGGCATGTCCTCCTGGCGCAGGATGCGCGAGACGACGCCCTTGTTGCCGTGGCGGCCCGCCATCTTGTCGCCGACGGAGATCTTTCTCTTCTGCGCGATGTAGACGCGCACCATGCGGTTGACGCCCGGGGAGAGCTCGGCGTGGTCCTTGCGGTCAAAGACCTTGACGTCGACGATGATGCCCTCCTCGCCGTGGGGCACCTTGAGGGAGGTGTCGCGCACCTCGCGCGCCTTCTCGCCGAAGATCGCGCGCAGCAGGCGCTCCTCCGCGGTCAGCTCGGTCTCGCCCTTGGGCGTGACCTTGCCCACGAGGATGTCGCCCGGATGCACCTCGGCGCCGATGCGGATGATGCCGTCCGCGTCGAGGTCCTTGAGCGCGTCGTCGCCGACGTTGGGCAGGTCGCGGGTGATCTCCTCCGCGCCCAGCTTGGTGTCGCGCGCCTCGCACTCGTACTTCTCCAGGTGGATCGAGGTGAACACGTCGTTCTTGACCAGCTCCTCGCTCAGCAGAACGGCGTCCTCGTAGTTGTAGCCCTCCCAGGTCATGAAGCCGATGAGCACGTTGCGGCCCAGGCTGATCTCGCCGTGGTCGGTGGAGGGGCCGTCCGCGATGACGTCGCCCTTGCACACGCGCTCGCCGGCGGAGACGATCGGGCGCTGGTTGATGCAGGTCGACTGGTTGGAGCGGGCGAACTTGATGAGCTTGTAGGTGTGCGTCTCGTGCAGGTCGTCCTCGATGACGATGGTGTCGGCGGAGACCTTCTTGACGTAGCCGTCCTCGCGCGCCAGCACGCAGACGCCGGAGTCGCGCGCCGCCTTGTACTCGATGCCGGTGGCGACATAGGCCGCCTCCGGGCGCAGCAGCGGCACGGCCTGACGCTGCATGTTCGAGCCCATCAGGGCGCGGTTGGCGTCGTCATGGTCGAGGAACGGGATCATCGCCGTCGCGACGGAGATGACCTGGCGCGGGGAGACGTCGACGTAATCGACGCGGGCGGGCTCGACGCTCTGCACGTCGGCGCGCACGCGGGCGGTCACGCGGTCGTTGACAAACGTGCCGTCCTCGGCGATCGGCTCCTTCGCCTGGGCGATGTAGCAGCCGTCCTCCTCGTCGGCGGCGAGATAGACGATCTCGTCGGTGACGCGGGTCACGCCGTCCTTGTGCTCGACGACGCGGTAGGGCGCCTCGATGAAGCCGTATTCGTTGATGCGCGCGTAGGTCGCCAGCGAGCCGATCAGGCCGATGTTCGGGCCTTCAGGCGTCTCGATCGGGCAGATGCGCGCGTAGTGGGAGTAGTGAACGTCGCGGACCTCGAAGGAGGCGCGGTCGCGGTTGAGGCCGCCCGGGCCCAGCGCGGAGAGACGGCGCTTGTGCGTCAGCTCGGCGAGCGGGTTGGGCTGATCCATGAACTGGGACAGCTGGGAGGAGCCGAAGAACTCCTTGATCGCCGCGGACACCGGGCGGATGTTGATGAGCTCCTGCGGCTTGACCTCGGTCTGGTTCTGCACGCTCATGCGCTCGCGCACGACGCGCTCCAGGCGCGCCAGGCCGATGCGGATCTGGTTTTGCAGCAGCTCGCCCACGGAGCGCAGGCGGCGGTTGCCCAGGTGATCGATGTCGTCGGTCGTGCCCACGCCGTAGGGCAGGCTCAGCAGATAGCTGATGGAGGCGACGATGTCGTCGATCAGGATGTGCTTGGGCATGAGCTCGGAGAGGTTCTCGTGGAGCAGGCGCGCCCTCGCGGCTGCGTCCATCCCCTCCTGCTCGGCGGTCGCAAGCAGCGTTTTGAGGGTCGGCAGGTGCACCATCTCGTTGATGCCGGCCAGCTCGATGGTCTCATCGTCGAGCCAGGCGTGGGCGTCCACGAAGTTGTTGCCGATGACGCGCACGACGCGGTCCTCCAGACGCAGGTAGACGTCGTTGACGCCCGCGTCCTGGATGCGCTTGGCCAGCGGATCGGTCTTGCCGCCGGGGATGCGCTCGCCCGCGGCGATGAGCACCTCGCCGGTCGCCGGATCGACGACGTCCTGGTCGACCACATGGCCGCGGATGCGCGCGGCGATGGCGAGCTTCTTGTTGTACTTGTAGCGGCCCACGCGCATCATGTCGTAGCGCTTGGGATCGAAGAAGGTCGAGCGCAGCAGCTTGTCCGCGGAATCGACCGTGCCGACCTCGCCCGGGCGCAGGCGGCGGTAGATCTCCATCAGGCCGCTCTCCACGGACTTGGTCTCCTGGCCGCTGCGGGTGCGGCGCGTGCCGTCGTCGCCGCCGTCGCGGGCGAGGGTCGCGTCGAGCTTCTCGTCGTGGCCGAGCAGATCGTAGATCTCCTCGTCGGTGCCGTAGCCCAGCGCGCGCAGCAGGCTGGTCACGGGCAGCTTGCGGGCGCGGTCCACGCGCACCCAGATGACGTCGTTGGAGTCGATCTCGTATTCCAGCCAGGCGCCGCGGCTCGGGATGACCTGCGTGTCAAACAGGTGCTTGCCGGCCTTGTCGATGCTCTCGCGGTAATAGACGCCCGGGGAGCGGACGAGCTGGCTGACGATGACGCGCTCGCCGCCGTTGATAATGAACGTGCCGTTTTCGGTCATCAGCGGGAAATCGCCCATGAAGACCTCGGATTCCTTGACCTCGCCCGTCTCGTTGTTGGTCAGGCGGACGAGCACCTTGAGCGCGGTGGCATAGGTCATATCGCGCTCGCGGCATTCCTCCAGCGTGTTCTTCGGCGTCTTGTCAAGAGAATAATCGACAAACTCGAGCTTCAAGTTGCCGTTGAAATCGTAAATCGGAGAAACGTCGTTCAGAACCTCGCGAAGGTCCTCTTTCAAAAAACGCTCGTAGGAATTCTTCTGAACCTCAATCAGGTCGGGCATCTCGATCACTTCGTCAATGGTGGCGAAGCTCTTGCGAACCCTGCCCTTGCCCATTGGAACGTCGTGAACCCCGACGTACTTCATGATTTCAGCTTCCTCGCGCGCGTCGCGGACGGTAACCATGAATGCCATCACCCCTAACTTGTTAAGCACTGCAAAGGACGTATGCATAAAATTGGGCGGCGCCCGAAACTGACCATTGCCAAACGGGGCAAACCGTTGTACAATGAGAGGGCGGGGAACTGCCTCCCGGGCACACCATGCCTATTTTGCATACTGATGCAATATAGTATTGTATTCCTTTTTTAAAGCCCTGTCAAGCATTTCTGGACATTTTGCGTAAAATATTTTCGAAAAGTGTGAATTTCCGTAATATCCCCGCTCCGCCTGCCGCCAATCGGGCGGTTTTTTGTTTCCCGGCACATTTCCCTCAAAAGAAAAAAGCGGGTCTTCCCCGCTTTCATTCGCCCGGCGTCTCCAGCGACGCCCCCGCGCCCAGCGCATACATCGTCTGCTCCTGCACAGCGGCCAGGACCAGGTAGACGAAGTCCCCGTCGCGCGCGGCCAGCGCCATCTCCTCCCCGCGCATCTCGCAGACGGCGTCCATGCCGGCCACGACAAAGCCCGTGATGAGCTGCGGCGCAAAGCCCTCCTGCGGCAGCCATTCCAGGTAGATTGCCGGCGCCGCGCTGACGGCATGCGCCCGCGTGCCGTCTGCCAGCTGATAGGTGCGCGTGAGCACGCGGCAGACTTCCCCGCCCACGCGCGCATCCTCCGCTGTCTCGCGAATCAGCGTGCCCTCCGAAAGCGCCAGCGCCGCGCCCGGAAACTGCGCGGCCCCGTCCGCCGCCGCAAGAAGCGGCGCAGGGGTCTGCGTCAGGCGCGCGCCCGCCTCCGGGCGCTCCCCCGCGTGCTGATAGACCATGGAGCCGTAAAACAGCGCGCCCAGCACCAGCGCGCAGGCAAGCCCCAGCACCGCCGTCAATCCGCCGAGCAGGCGGCTTCTTTTTTTCCTTGTGCTCATGAATCCTCCCGGTGTGCGGCGCGCGGCCTTCCGGGCCCGCGGGGCTTTTCCCCGCCCGCCGCCGCTTTAGTATACCACAGACCGCCGCCGCTTTGCCATGCCTTTTGGGCCGGCGCGTCTCGACGGCCGCCCATGCTCTCTATTCATTCTCCACTTTTTTCTTTTTTCTGCCGCAAAATCAGAATTATCCATCCACTTTCATGTATTATTTCATGGTTTTCTGATTTTATCCTCCATTTCATCTCCACTAAACCGGCATCATGCCGGTTTACTCTGTAAGTTCATCTGCAAGGCTCCGGTCTCGGGCACAAAGCAACTGGACAACCATCACTTCGTCGGAAATGCAACCGGCATCATGCCGGTTTGGCCGCAAAACAGTATAAAGCCACAAGAGAGGGCGCCCCCCAAGCCACGAGGAACGCCCTCTCTCTTCTCTTTTTCGATTCCGGTTAATCCGTTTGCTCCTGTGACTGCTGCGCCTCGCCATTCTGCTCCCCCGCGACCAGGTCGACAAACTGCCTGGCGATGCGCGGCGAGCAGCCGCTGTGGCTGACCGTCCAGGCGCGTGCGCGGGGCATGATCGCCTCCCAGTCGTATTCGATGCCACGCGCATCCAGCAGCGCGCGCACGATGGTGAAGTATTCCTCCTGCGTCGGGGCCGTGAAGGTCAGGCGCAGGTCGAAGCGGTCGGCCAGGGAGTATTTCTCCTCGAGCGTGTCGCGCTCATTGACGTCGTCCTGCCGCTCGGAAAAGCGCTGGCGCACGATGTTGCGCCGGTTGCTCGTCGCGTAGACGACGACGTTCGCCGGCCGCGCCTCCAGCCCGCCCTCGAGCACCGTCTTGAGCGCCGTGTATTCCGGGCAGGAGTCGTTGAACGCGAGGTCATCGACGAACACGATAAACTTGCCCGGCTGCTCGCGCAGGATGGAGAAGATCGCCGGCAGGTTCGTCAGATGCGCCAGCGGCACCTCGACGATGCGCAGCCCCTCGAGCCAGAAGCTCGAGAGCAGCGCCTTGACCGTCGCGCTCTTGCCCGTGCCCTTGTCGCCGTAGAGCAGGATGTTGCAGGCCTGCCTTCCGGAGAGCAGCCGCTGCGTGTTCTCCACGAGGATGCCGCGCTCCTTCTCATAGAGCACCATGTCCTCCAGCCGGATGGGATCCGGCTCGCGCACGCCGCGCAGCCCCAACGGGTAGCGCTCGCTGACGCCGGCCCAGGTGCAGCCCGGATACTGCGCGAACAGCCCGCTGCCGTGCCTGCGGAAGAACGCCGCCACGCGCCGAGCGCCCTCGCGGGTGAGCATCGCCCTGTCCATGCGCGGGTCAAGCGGCTCGGCGCTCATCGCCGGCTCCCACATCGGCAGCCGCGCCGCCGTCTTGCCCTCCATGCCCGCGCGCTCGCACAGCAGCAGCAGCATGGCCGGCTCGACCGCCGTCAGCCGCCCCAGCGCCTCCAGGTCGTGCGCCAGCGCGTTCATCAGGCTGTAGGGCAGCTCGGAGGCGTCCAGCCGCGCGCACAGCGCCGCCGCCGGGCTCTCGTCAAAGAGCACGGCCTCCAGCGCCTCGCGCGCGAAGCCGCCGCGTCTCTTCGCCGCCGCGCTGAGCCAGGCGTCGTAGACGTCGCAATAGCCCTGCGTCAGCGCGTCGGGATCCGCATCATCCTGCGCGCAGAGCTGCAGCAGCGCGTTGAGCGCCGCAATCGCCGGGTTGCGCATCACGTGGCGCAGCGCGGTCATGCAGTTGAGGTCGAGCATCAGCTCCCGCAGTTCATGAATGTCCATCATGCCGGCTTCCTTTCTTCCTCTGTGCGGTTTACATGCGCTCCGGCGCCTCGACGCCGATCAGGTAGAGGCTCGTTTTGATGACGTCGCGCACGGCGCTGGTCAGCGCGAGGCGCGCCGCCGTTCCCTGCGCATCGCCCTCCTCGACGATCCTGTGCTCGAAGTAGTACTTGTTGTAGGCCTGCGCCAGCTGCGTCGTGTGCCGGGTGATGAGCGAGGGCTCGCTCTGCTCCATCGCCTTGCGCACCGTCTCCGGGAAGCGGGAGAGCAGCATCAGCACGTCGCTCGCCTCGTCGTCCGTGAGCGCGGCATAGTCCGGCGCGGCGCTGACCTCGCCCGCCTTGCGCAGCACGGAGCAGCAGCGCGCGTGCGTGTACTGCACATACGGGCCGGTCTCGCCGTCGAAGTTGAGCGCGCGCTCCCAGCGGAAGTCGATGTCCTTGTTGCGGTCGTTGTGCAGGTCGAAGTAGACGACCGCGCCGACGCCGACCTGGCGCGCGACCTCGTCCTTGTTCTGCAGGTTCGGGCTCTTCTGCTCGATGATCTCCCGCGCCTTCTCGATGGCCTTGTTGAGCAGATCCTCGAGGTAGACGACGTAGCCCTCGCGCGTGGAGAGCGCGCGGCCCTCGTAGGAGACCATGCCGAAGGAGACGTGCTCCATGCCCTTGCACCAGTCATAGCCCATCAGCTCGATGATCTTGAAGAGCTGCTTGAAGTGCAGGTTCTGCTGGTAGGCGACGACGTAGAGGCACTTGTCAAAGTGATAGGTATTCTGGCGGTAGAACGCCGCGGCGAGGTCGCGCGTGATGTAGAGCGTCGCGCCGTCGCTGCGCAGCACGAGCGCCGGCGGCATGCCGTAGTCCTCGAGCATGACGACCTCCGCGCCCTGGGACTTCGTCAGCAGGCCCTTCTCGCGCAGCTCGTCGATCACCGGCTGCATCTTGTCGTTGTAGAAGCTCTCGCCCGCGTAGGAGTCAAACGTCACGCCCAGCAGGTCGTAGACGCGCTGCGTGTCCTTGAGCGTGACCTCCTTGAACCAGGTGAAGATCTCCATCGCCTCGGGGTCGCCGTCCTCGATCTTCTTGAACCAGGCGCGGCCCTCGTCCTCGAGGGCGGGCTCCTTCTCCGCCTCCTGATGGAAGCGGACGTAGAGGTCGACCATCGCCTGAACGCCGCCGGCCTCGACTGCTTCGCGGCTACCCCACTTCTTGTAGGCGCAGATCATCTTGCCAAACTGCGTGCCCCAGTCGCCCAGATGGTTGATGCCCACGGTCGTATAGCCGTTGAAGTCGTAGATGCGCTTCAGGCTGTGGCCCAGCATCGTCGTGGACAGGTGGCCGATGTGGAAGCGCTTGGCGATGTTGATGGAGGAATAGTCCAGGCACACCGTCTTCCCCCTGCCGATGTCGCTGGAGCCCCAGCGGCCCGGCTGCTCGAGCACAGCCTCGACGATGCTGCGCGCCAGGAACGTCCGGCTCAGGAACACGTTCAGGTAGCCGCCCACGACCTCCACATGGTCGATCTCCTCGCACGCAAGGTGCTCCGAGAGCGCGGCGGCGATCATCGGCGGCGCCTTGCGCAGGGTCTTCGAGAGCCGAAAGCACGGCAGGGCAAAGTCGCCCAGCTTCTTCTCCGGCGGAATCTCAAGCATCGCGGCCAGCTCCTGCGCGGTGATGGCGCAACCCTCAAAGCTGCGCTGCGCCGCGGAGGCGATGCGCTCGGCAATCCTCTTCTTCATATCCATAACAGGCAATCTCTCCTCGTCTGGTGATTGATGGCTGGTGTTTTTTCCCTCCGCCGCACCGCGGATGCCCCGGGCGCAGTACGCCCGCTCAGGTCAGCAGGTTTCACCTTGCGCATGCGCGGGCGCAAAGGGAAAAAAGCATTGCATTTTATTGTAACAGAACCCGGAAAAAAACACAATCCCGGAAATGCGTCCGCCGCGCCCCGGGGAAATCGTAAACCTTAAAAGTTTTTGAAGTTGACAAACAGCCGCCGCCATGCTATACTCTCTCCGTCAACCATCACAGTGTATATAAGTTTACAAAAGGGAGTGTTCCTTCATGTCTTCCCGTTCCGCGCTGACCCGCAATCTCGTCCTCGCGGCGCTCTTCGCCGCGCTGACCGCCGTCTGTTCCCAGATTCAGATTCCGCTGCCGATGGTGCCCATCAACCTCGCGCTCTTCGCCGTGCATCTGTGCGGCGCGCTGCTGGGCGCAAAGTGGGGCGCGCTGTCGATGTGCGCCTACGCGCTGCTGGGCGTGGTCGGCGTGCCGGTCTTTTCCGGCTTTGCCAGCGGCCCTGCCGTGCTCTTTGGCAAGACCGGCGGCTACATCCTGGGCTATATCCTCTGCGCGCTGCTCGTCGGCCTGCTCTCCCGCCGTCTCGGCTTCACCTTCCCGAAACTCTGCCTGTCGATGGTCGTCGGCGTGGCCGTGTGCTATCTCTTCGGCACGATCTGGTTCATGGTCATCACGGGCATGAACCTGGTCACCAGTCTGACCTACTGCGTGATTCCGTTCCTGCCGGGCGACGTCGTCAAGATTTTGCTGGCCGCGCTGCTGGCGCTGCGCCTGCAGAAGCCGATGCGCTCGATGGGCTTTGCGCTCTGATTGCCGATCCCCTTTCCCCAAGCCTGCGCGCTTCCCGTTGTCCGGGAGCGCGCAGGCTTTTTGATGCGCGCCAAAAAACAGACGCCGGCATACGCCGGCGTCTGCTGTGTCTGTTCGTTCATGCAAAACGGGATCAGATGATCGGGTTCATCGCGGACTCGGTCTCCTTCTTGACGTCGTAGCTCTTCTTGAACTCGACGCGGTAGAAGTCGTCGATCTGGCGGGCGTCCTCCTCGCGATAGCTGTCATAGACGGAATACGCAATGTTCGCGGCGATCAGCGCGACGAAAACGAAGATAACGGTCATCATCAAGCACTCCTTTGGACTGGGCCATCCTTCACATGGTGCGGTTGCGGGGTCCGGGCCTTCCGTCCGCCCCTTTAGTACCCATATTATAGCATTTCCGCACGAAATTCGCACGTTTTTTCTGAGATATTCCCGAATAAATCCGCGAAACCTCCGCCCTGCAAACCGCCCGCCCGCGCCCATTGACCCGCCTGAATTTTTCAAAGAATTTGCATATCCTTTCTTTAAATTGTTCATTTCGAGCCCATTTTTTGAATCAAAAGCAAAGCCGTCCAAAAAGTTTTTTTCTTGATCTTAGCTGACCTTTCCGCCCCGAGCCGCCGCGTCCGCCCCCGCGCCGGGGATGTGTTCCTTCTTCCTGTCCATGTCTTTAAAAGGAACACTTGTTCGTATTTTTATTCTGTGCTATAATGGACAGACCATGCGGGTTTTCCCCGCGGAAGGAGGCCTTTCATGCAGGACAGCCGCTTCGTTCTCAAATCCCCGTTCAAGCCCCAGGGCGATCAGCCGCAGGCCATCGAGGCGCTCGTCTCGGGCGCGCAGTCGGGCATGCCCTGCCAGGTGCTCCTGGGCGTCACGGGCTCCGGCAAGACCTATACGATGGCCTCCGTCATCGAGCGCCTTCAGCGCCCGACGCTCGTCATCGCGCACAACAAGACCCTTGCGGCGCAGCTGTGCTCGGAGTTCCGCGAGTTCTTTCCGGACAGCGCCGTCGAGTATTTCGTCTCCTATTACGACTACTATCAGCCGGAGGCCTATATCGCCTCGACGGATACCTATATCGAGAAGGATTCCTCCGTCAACGAGGAGATCGAGCGCCTGCGCCACAGCGCGACCGCCGCGCTGCGCGAGCGCCGGGACGTGATCGTCGTCGCCTCCGTCTCCTGCATCTATTCGATGGGCGACCCGAGCGAGTACGAGGGCATGATGATCTCCCTGCGCCCGGGCATGGCGATGGAGCGCGACGAGCTGGTGCGCCGCCTCGTCGAGATTCAGTACGACCGCAGCGACATCGAGTTTGAGCGCGGTACGTTCCGCGTGCGCGGCGACGTCGTGGAGATCTTCCCGGCGGGCTACGAGAAGAGCGCCATCCGCGTCGAGTTCTTCGGCGAGGAGATCGACCGGATCTCCTCCGTCGACGTCGTCAGCGGCCACACGCTGATGGTGCTTGCGCACGTCGCGATCTACCCCGCGACGCACTACGCCACCCCGCGCGAGGCGATCGACCGCGCCATCGGCAATATCGAGCGCGACCTCGACGCGCGCGTCGCGCAGTTCAAGCAGGAGGGCAGCCTGCTCGAGGCGCAGCGCATCGCCCAGCGCACCAGCTACGACATCGAAATGCTGCGCGAGCTGGGCTACTGCACGGGCATCGAGAACTACTCCCGCTATTTCGACGGCCGCCAGCCCGGCGACGCGCCCTACACGCTGCTTGACTACTTCCCTGACGATTACATCGTCTTCGTCGACGAGAGCCACGTCACGCTGCCGCAGATCCGCGCGATGTACAACGGCGACCGCGCCCGCAAGGAGGCGCTCGTCTCCTACGGCTTCCGCCTGCCCAGCGCGTTTGACAACCGGCCGCTCAAGTTTGACGAGTTCGAGTCGCGCATCGGCCAGCTCATCTGCGTCAGCGCGACGCCCGGCCCCTACGAGATGGGCCGCACCTCGCAGGTCGTCGAGCAGATCATCCGCCCGACGGGCCTGCTCGACCCACAGATCGACGTGCGCCCCGCGACCGGCCAGGTCGACGACCTCTACGCGGAGATTCAGCGCGTCACCGGCGAGGGCTTCCGCGTCCTCGTGACGACGCTGACCAAGAAGATGGCCGAGAGCCTGACCGCCTACCTGACCGAGATGCACGTCCGCGTCCGCTACCTGCACTCCGACGTGCAGACGATGGAGCGCCAAGAGATCATCCGCGACCTGCGTCTGGGGCGCTTTGACGTGCTGGTGGGCATCAACCTGCTGCGCGAGGGCCTCGACCTGCCGGAGGTCGCGCTCGTCGCGATTCTCGACGCGGACAAGGAGGGCTTCCTGCGCAGCGAGGTCAGCATGATCCAGACCATCGGCCGCGCCGCGCGCAACGCCAATGGCCGCGTCATCATGTATGCCGACACGATGACCGAGAGCATGAACAAGGCGATCTTTGAGACGCAGCGCCGCCGCCAGCTTCAGCAGGCCTTCAACGAGGCGCACGGCATCACGCCCATGACGGTCATGAAGTCCGTGCGCGACCTGCTGGAGATCGGCAAGGCCCCGGATCAGGAGGACACCCGCCGCGCCGAAAAGCGCCGCCAGGCGCTCAGCGAGGACGAGCTGCACCTGCTCATCTGCTCCACAGAGGAGAAGATGCTGCAGGCCGCCGCCAACCTCGACTTCGAGCTTGCCGCGAAGCTGCGCGACAAGCTCTTCGAGCTGCAGGGCAAGACGCCGGAGGAGATCGAGGGCGAGACCGTGCCCACGCCGCAGCGCAGGCGCCGGCAAAAGCGCCGCAGCAACTACCTGAAGGCCTGAGCCGACAGATCAATTCACTGATACAAAGGAGCTTCTTGTGCAGCTGATCAAACATTTTATGGCTAACGACGCCTCCCGCAGCGCGCTCAACGCGCTCACCCGCGCCACCTTCGGCTTCAGCTTCGAATCCTGGTACGCCGCCGGCTGGTGGGCGGGCGACTACCTGCCCTACGCCTTTGAGGAGGATGGCCGCCTGCTCTCCAACGTCTCCGTCAACCGGATGCGCTTTCTGCTGGACGGGCAGGAGCGCCATTTCATCCAGATCGGCACCGTGATGACCGATCCGGCATACCGCCATCAGGGCCTCGCCTCCCGTCTGATGCGCGCCGCGATGGACGACTTTGCCGGCCAGTGCGACGGCTTCTATCTCTTCGGCGATCTCGGCGCCCTCGGCTTCTATGACCAGCTCGGCTTCTCCCGCATCTGCGAGACGCGCTATACGCTGCGCGCCCGTGTGCAGGAGTCCCTGCTGCGCGGCCCGGCGCGCGAAGGCGGCTTTGCGCCTATCGATCCCGCCGACGCCGGGATGAAGGCCCGCTATGCCGATGCCGTCCGAGGCAGCGCACCCTACGCGGCCCTGGAGCATCTGAATCGTCTGAGCCTGACGATGTTCTACACCGCCAGCATGAAGCGCGTGCTCTACGCCCCGGCGCTCGACTGCTTCGCCGTGCTGGAGCGGGACGGCGACAATCTCTGCCTGCAGAGCGTCGCCTGCGCAAGACGCCTCCCGCTTGAAACCGTCCTTGCGTATCTTCCGCCCTTCACGGGTACCCTGACGCTGGGCTTTGCGCCCTGCGGCGGCGACGAATCCCTCTTTGACGCGCAGCCCTTTGATGGCGGCGAGGATTACCGCCTCTTCATCCTCGGCGATGCCCTGCGGGAAATCGAGACCCGCCGCCTGTGCTTCCCCGCGCTCTCCCACGCCTGACGGCGGCTGCCGCGCCGTCCTTCCCTCCGACCCTTCCAAAGGAGCCTTCCATGCAGGAAAACATCGTCATCCGCGGCGCGCGCCAGAACAATCTCAAGAACATCGATCTGACGCTCCCCCGCAACAAGCTGATCGTCTTCACGGGGCTTTCCGGCTGCGGCAAGTCCTCCCTGGCGTTTGACACGCTCTACGCCGAGGGCCAGCGGCGCTATGTCGAGTCCCTCTCCTCCTACGCGCGCCAGTTCCTGGGGCAGATGGAGAAGCCCGACGTCGATTCCATCGACGGCCTCTCCCCGGCGATCTCCATCGACCAGAAGACCACCAGCAAGAACCCGCGTTCAACCGTCGGCACCGTTACAGAGATTCACGACTACCTGCGCCTGCTCTATGCGCGCGTGGGCATCGCGCACTGCCCCAAGTGCGGTCGGGAGATCACAAAGCAGACCGTCGACCAGATGGTCGACCAGCTGCTCGCGCTGCCGGAGCGCACGCGCATCCAGCTGCTTGCGCCGCTCGTGCGCGGCAAGAAGGGCGAGCACGTCAAGCTGCTCGAGTCCGTCGTCAAGCAGGGCTTCGTGCGTGTGCGCGTCGACGGGGAAATCTTCGACGCCGCCGAGGTGCCGCCGCTGGCCAAGCAGAAGAAGCACAGCATCGAGGTCGTCGTCGACCGCCTGATCCTGCGCGACGACATCCGCACCCGCCTGACGGATTCTCTCGAGACGGCGCTCGCCCTCTCCGGCGGCATCGTCGTCGCGGACATCGGCCCCGGCGAGCGCGAGCTGCTCTTCTCCCAGAACCTCGCCTGCCCGGAGTGCGGCGTCTCGATGGAGGAGCTCGCGCCGCGCTCCTTCTCCTTCAACAGCCCGTTCGGCGCCTGCCCGACCTGCGCGGGCCTGGGCGTGCAGATGAAGATCGACCCGAACCTCGTCGTGCCGGACTGGACCAAGACGCTGCGCGAGGGGCCCTTCGCCGTCACGGGCTGGGCCAACATCGATCCCGGCACGCAGGCCGGCATGTTCTTTGAGGCGCTGAGCGAGAAATACGGCTTCTCGCTCGATACGCCGCTGTGCGATTTGCCCGAGAGCGTCGTCGACATCATTCTCTACGGCACGAAGGGCGATCCGCTCAGGATCCACTACAAGCGCCCCAACGGCGACGAGCACACCTTCTCCGCGCCCTTTGAGGGCATCATCCCGACGGTGGAGCGCCGCGCCGCCGAGACGCAGAGCGAGGCCGCCAAGGCCGGCTATGAGGCGCTGATGAGCCAGACGCCCTGCCCGGACTGCGGCGGCAAGCGCCTGCGCCCGGAGATCCTCGCCGTCACCGTCGGCGGGCTGTCGATCGCAGAGGCCAGCGACCTGTCGATTGAGAAGGCCCGCGCCTTCTTCGCCTCACTAAACTTCGGCGAGAAGGACAGCATGATCGCCGCGCCCATCCTCAAGGAGATCGATTCCCGGCTGCGCTTCCTCTGCGAGGTCGGCCTGGGGTATCTGACGCTCTCGCGCGCGGCGGGCACGCTCTCCGGCGGCGAGGCGCAGCGCATCCGCCTGGCGACGCAGATCGGCTCGAGCCTCGTCGGCGTGCTCTACATCCTCGACGAGCCCTCCATCGGACTGCACCAGCGCGACAATGAAAAGCTCATCGGTACGCTCCGCCACCTGCGCGACCTGGGCAACACGCTCATCGTCGTCGAGCACGACGAGGACACCATGCGCGCCGCCGACCAGATCGTCGACATCGGCCCGGGCGCAGGCGAGCACGGCGGCCGCCTCATCGCGCAGGGCACGGCGGAGGAGATCATGGCCTGCCCCGAATCGATCACCGGCGCGTATCTCTCCGGCCGGCGCGGCATCCCGATCCCCAGGCGCAAGGCGCCCTCGGGTTGGCTGACCGTCCAGGGCGCACGCATGCACAACCTCAAGAGCATCGACGTGCGCGTCCCGCTGGGCGTGATGGCCGTCGTCACGGGCGTCTCCGGCAGCGGCAAATCGTCTCTGGTCAACGGGATCATCTATAAGACCCTCCAGCGCGACCTCAACCGCGCGCGCACGCGCCCCGGCGATTGCGACGGCATCACCGGCATCGAACAGCTCGACAAGGTCATCGCCATCGACCAGAGCCCCATTGGCCGCACGCCGCGCAGCAACCCGGCGACCTACACCGGCCTGTTTGACATGATCCGCAAGGTCTTCGCCGCCACGCCGGAGGCCAAGGCCCGCGGCTACCGCGAGAATCGCTTCTCCTTCAACGTGCGCGGCGGCCGCTGCGAGGCCTGCTCCGGCGACGGCATCCTGCGCATCGAGATGCACTTTCTCGCGGATATCTACGTCCCCTGCGAGGTCTGCAAGGGCAAACGCTACAACCGCGAGACGCTCGAGGTCACCTACAAGGGCAAGTCGATCGCCGACGTGCTCGACATGACCGTCGAGGAGGCCATTCCCTTCTTTGAGGCCTATCCGCGCATCTCCCGCAAGCTGCAAACGCTCTATGACGTCGGCCTGGGGTATATCCGCCTCGGCCAGCCCTCCACGACGCTCTCCGGCGGCGAGGCCCAGCGCGTCAAGCTCGCCACAGAGCTCTCCCGCACCTCGACCGGCAGGACGTTCTATGTGCTCGACGAGCCAACGACCGGCTTGCACATGGCCGACTGCGAGCGGCTGGTCGGCGTGCTGCGCCAGCTCGCGGAGGGCGGCAACTCCGTGCTGATCATCGAGCACAATCTCGACGTCATCAAGGCCTGCGACTATGTGATCGATCTCGGGCCGGAGGGCGGCGACGCGGGCGGCACGCTCGTGTGCGAGGGGACGCCGGAGGAGATCGCTGCCTGCGAGGCGAGCTACACCGGGCAGTTTTTGAAGCCCGTGCTCGCGCGCAGCAGGCATATCGGCTCTGCGTCTCAGGCGCAGCCATAAGCCTCCTTCGGGCTTCGCCGGTGTCGGCAGACCTTTTACGCCTATAAAAATGGGAGCGCAGCGGACTGGATGATCCGCTGCACTCCCGTTTATTCTTTTCCAATCACGCCTCCGCGCGCACGGCCTTCCCGCCCTTTTTCACGCGGCAATCAACCAGCATCGCCGTACACAGGCAGAAGATGGGCAGATAGGGCATGTGATAGCGCGCGCCGCCGACCGTCAGCACCGTCACACCGCAGGCCAGCGCAAAGATGAGATGCAGCGGCAGCAGCCTGAGCCAGCAGCGCCGCCGCAGGCTATGCACGACAAACGCCAGATACCCAAAAAAGACGAGCATATAGGTCAGCTGCGAGAAAACGACGACCGCATCCCCCAGCGCCAGCGGCCTTTCGCCCCGCCCCGTCAGGATGCGCCCCAGCTCCATGAGATAGGCCAGATTGTCCGTCTGAATCTCGTTGTTGAAGAAGGCGCTGCCGCCATAGGTATCCGTCGCCAGGAAATAGAACAGCTTCACGGGCGCAATCGCGATGAAGCGCGGCAGATGCCCGACGATCCATTCAATCGCAAGACTGCGGTAGTGCGCGTCGCGCTCGTCGAAGGTCATGCCGCTTCCGTCCGGCACATACCCCGCCTTCCCCTCGTCATATACCTCGGCGACGTAGCTCCCGTCCGCGTCGTCGTTTGCGCCCATGAGCATATTCACGCCCATCGTCTGCGCCTGATAGACGAACTTCCCTGTCCGCTGATAAGCGCCCGCGCCCACCAGAACGATCACCAGCGCAATGCCCGCCAAATACGCCAGCACCCGCCTGATGCCCACGCGCTGCATGACAAAATACAGCAGCGCAGCCGGCAGATAGATCACCAGCAGCGGCCGCACCCAGTTGGCCAAGCCCATCAGCACGCCGGAAAGCAGCAGCGCGCCTGTCCGCCTGCGCAGCATCAGGCAGAGGCTCAGGTTCGCCAGCGCCATGAAGCACAGCTCCGTTCGCGCGGAAGGCGCCTCGCCCCACAGGCCGCCCATCATGCACAGCAGCACGACGGTCATATACGCCGTCTTCCTGCGCCCGGTGAGCTGATAGGCCATATCCGCCGTGGTCAGCACAATCACCTGCGTGAAGACGGCGTTGAGCAGGAACGCCCAAATCATCTGCGGCGTCAGGCGCATGATCGCGCTGAGCAGATTCACATAGCCGTTGCCGAAGATGTACAGCGCAAACATGTCCCGCTCGCCGGGATACCACGTCTGATTCTCGGCGCAGTATTGGGCCAGCTCGATATAGCTCCGCGCATCGCTGACCTGCGGGCCGTTAAAATGAAAGCACAGGAAGAGCTGAATCGCCGCCAGCGCCAGATCTGCCAGCAGCGCGGCCATCCCCCATGCGAACAGATGCGTCTCCCCGCGCAGCTCGCCTTCCGGCCCGCCGCAGAATATCGCCCTCTTCATGCGGCCGCACCTCCCTGCAAATAAATGAGCGCGAACATCAGCGCCGCATAGAGAACCGCCAGCACAATCAGCATCCTGTCATGCAGAATGACCTCAATGGGATCGGCGCTCGATTCACCCTCCACCACGAGGCTGTAACGCATCAGCAGCAGAAGCACGAGCGGAACGGTCAGCACGGTATGCGGCGCGGTGCGCGCATCCACACTCCACAGGGAATAAAACGCGACCGCCAGCGTCAGAAACAGATACATCTGCTTATCCAGAAACTCATAGCTGTAATGCGCCAGCACGGCGCGGGTCTTTTTCTTCGCATCGCGCAGCTCATTGCGCCGCTTGCCCAGCGCCATGTAATAGGAGCCCATCATCACCGTCAGCAGCAGCCAGTCGGAGACCTGCACCCCGGCAAGCAGCCCGCCAAAGAGCACGCGCAGCACGAAGCCGAGCGCAACAATCGTCACATCGATAATCGGGATGTTCTTGAAGCCCAGCACGCTGTACAAAATGTTGACCGCGATATACAGCGCCAGCGGCAGCAGGCTGATGCCCGGCGCGCTCACCTCCAGAAGCAGCAGTAACGACGCGGCGATGCACAGGCCAGCCAGCACGGCAGCCTCCGCCTGAGAAACCTCCCCGCTGGCCACAGGCCGCCTGCATTTCTCCGGATGCAGCCGGTCCTGCGCCGCATCCCGGCAGTCGTTGATGGCGTATATGCCCGAAGAGGCCAGGCTCATCGACAAAAAACCAATGAGCGCCAATCCCCAGGATTCCAAAATGCTGCCCCCGAAAAATGCCGGAACAAAGACGAGCAAGTTCTTGAAATAATGCCACGGCCGCATCAGCATGAAGAGCGCCTTCGCGTGCTGTTTTACCTTCTGCATTTCTTCCTCCGCTCAAGATCAGGTATTTTTCTAATTATAACACACTTCCCGTGTCCTGTCCATCCGCGCCGCCGCCGCGCTCCGGTTTCAAATCCGCCATAGACTTTTTGCAAAAATGGGAGTATCATACACATAGACAACGGCTTGGCAAAGGAGGCGCATCATGACCTACATCCCCTCGCCCGCGCGCTATGACACCATGACCTACCGCCGCTGCGGCAGGAGCGGCCTTATGCTGCCCGCGATCTCGCTGGGCCTGTGGCACAACTTCGGCGATATCACGCCCTTCGGCGTGCAGCGCGACATCCTGCGCACGGCGTTTGACAACGGCATCACGCATTTCGATCTCGCCAACAACTACGGCCCGCCCTATGGCGAGGCCGAGCGGAATTTCGGCATCCACATGCTGCGCGACTGGAAACCGCACCGCGACGAGCTGATCATCTCCACCAAGGCGGGCTATGACATGTGGCCTGGCCCCTACGGCAACTGGGGCAGCCGGAAATACCTGATCTCCAGCCTCGACCAGAGCCTCAGGCGCATGAACCTCGACTATGTCGACATCTTCTACCACCACCGCCCCGATCCGAATACCCCCATCGAGGAGACGATGGGCGCGCTTGACCAGATCGTGCGCAGCGGCAAGGCGCTCTATGTCGGCATCTCCAATTACAGCGCCGAGCAGGCGCGCGTCGCCATCGATACGCTCAGGCAGCTTGGCACGCCGATGCTCATCCATCAGCCGCGCTACAACATGCTCGACCGATGGATCGAGCACGGATTGACCGACGTCGCCCGCGAGAAGGGCATCGGCCTGATCGCCTTCGCGCCGCTCGCCGGCGGCAGGCTGACGGGCAAATATCAGCACGGCATCCCCGCCGACAGCCGCGCCGGCCACGACCCGCGCTACTTGAAGCCCGCGATGATTGACGACAGGCTCCGTGCCTGCACGCAGGCGCTCTCCGCCATCGCCGCGCGGCGCGGGCAGACGCTCGCCCAGCTCGCCCTGCAATGGGTGCTGCGCGACGAAGCCGTCACCTCCGCGCTCATCGGCGCGAGCCGCCCCGAGCAGATCACGGAAAACATCGCCGCGCTCTCCTTCCCCGCGCTCACGCAGGAGGAGCTCGCCGCCATCGATGAAGCCCTCAGGCTCTGCGCCTGAACCACCCCGACAAGGAGGCATGTCCCATGATTTCCGAACTCTACAAAGGCATGCTCAGCGGAAAATCCGTCATCCGCGAGCTCAACGAGTACGCCACCGACGTCAGCCGCGCTCTGGGCGAGGAGAATATCTTCGATTACAGCCTCGGCAACCCGTCCGTCCCCGTGCCCCAGGCCTTCAACGACAAGGTCATCGAGCTGCTGAAGACGAAGAGCTCCATCGAGGTGCACGGCTACAGCCCCAGCCTCGGCATCCCCTCCGTCAAGGAGAAGCTCGCCGCCTCGCTCAACCGCCGCTTCGACATGCACTACACCGCCGACGACCTCTTCATGACCTCCGGCGCGGCCGGCGCGCTTGCCCATGCCTTCCGCCTGGTCACGCAGCCCGGCGACGAGATTCTGACCTTCGCGCCGTACTTCCCGGAATACAACCCCTATGTCAACCTGACCGGCGCGAAGCTGCGCGTCGTTCCCGCGAACACGGCGGATTTCCAGATCAACTTTGACGCCTTCGAGGCCATGCTCGGGGAAAAAGTGCAGGCCGTGCTCATCAACACGCCCAACAACCCCTCCGGCGCGGTCTATTCCGCCGAGACGCTGACGCAGCTCGCCGCCCTGCTCACGCGCAAGGAGCAGGAATACGGCCACGAGATCTGGCTGATCTCCGACGAGCCCTACCGCGAGATCGTCTTTGACGGCAAGCAGGCGCCCTATGTCTCCCACTTCTATCCGCGCACGATCTCCTGCTATTCCTTCTCCAAGAGCCTGTCCCTGCCGGGCGAGCGCATCGGCTATGTCGCCGTGAACCCGGACAGCGGCGTTTCGAAGCTGCTTGCCACGATGTGCGGCCAGATCTCCCGCGGCATCGGCCACAACTGCCCCTCCTCGGTCATTCAGCTCGCCGTCGCCGACACCTGCGACCTGACCGCCGACCTCTCCGTCTACGAGACGAACATGAATATCCTCTACGGCGAGCTGACGAAGCTCGGCTTTGAGATCGTCCGTCCCGGCGGCACGTTCTACATGTTCCCCAAGTCCCCGGAGCCGGACGCCGCCGCCTTCAGCCGCAAGGCGATGAAATACGGCCTCGTGCTCGTCCCCAGCGACAGCTTCGGCGTGCCGGGCTACTTCCGCATGGCCTACTGCACGGACACGCAGAAGGTCGTCCGCTCGCTCGATGCCTTTGGCCGCCTCGTCCGCGAGGAATACGGCGGCAGCCTGTAAGCACGCGCATCCCCACGCCCGGCCCCGTGCCGGGCTTTTTTTCGCCTTTGAGGAGGACCAACACCCAGCGCCCCGATTCTCGCACACAGGCGGGGGAGAATTTTTCGTATTTTTTCGCAACTTTGACAAATTTCATTCTTGAAATCCGAATATTTTTG
>SFHU01000109.1 GCA_004555535.1 Clostridiales bacterium | reverse complement strand
CGCTAAGATTTCCAAACCCTGAAATCTAGGAAAAATTGACGAATCGTTTCTTGCTTTTGCCTTTACAACGCCCCTCAAATCCTTTATAATAAGGCCGGAGTGTAGAGAAAAAACGTTTCGCATCCTGTTTCGCAGTTTGCGATTCACGACAATCAAGGAGGGTTTTCCGTGATCATTACGAAGTTCGAAACCTGGTGGGTCGAGCGCGGCCGCTGTCTCTTCGACGAAAAGCGTCAGGGCGGCGCGAAGATGGGCTGGGATGTGCTGGTCATCAAGCTGACCACCGACACCGGCATCGAGGGCATCGCCACCTGCATGGCCGCGCGCAGCGGCGCCGTGAGCGAGGCCTATCTGCAGGAGAGCGTCGGCCCCGTCGTCCTGGGGCGCGACCCGCACGACCGCGAGGCGATCTTCCAGGAACTCTGGGTAATCGACCGCCACGAGGCGTTCTTTCCCGTCTTCCTCCCCGGCCCGGTCGATGTCGCGCTGTGGGATATCTGCGCGAAGGAGGCCGGCCTGCCGCTGTACAAATACATCGGCGCCTGCCGCGACAGCCTGCCCGTCTACGCCAGCGGCAACTTCCACGGCACCGTCAAGGAATACGTGGACGAGGCCGTCTACTACAAGAGCAAGGGCATCCCGGGCTACAAGGCGCATCCGGGCGGACCGGTCGAGTTCGATATGCAGGTGCATCAGGCCGTGCGCGACGCCGTCGGCCCGGACTACCTGCTCATGAGCGACCCGGTCGGCGACTACACGCTCGACGAGGCCGTGCGCGTCGGCCGCCAGCTCGAGCGCCTCGGCTACCGCTGGTTTGAGGAGCCCTTCCGCGACTTCGAGCTCTACAAGTACACCGAGCTGTGCCGCACGCTCGACATCCCCATCGCCGGCACGGAGACCACCCGCGGCTGCCACTGGGGCGTCGCGCAGGTCATCGCGCAGCACGCCGCCGACATCGTCCGCGCGGACGTCAGCTGGAAGGACGGCATCACGGGCACGCTCAAGATCGCGCACCTCGCCGAAGCCTTCGGCCTCAACTGCGAGATCCACACCACGACCATGAACTACATGGATCTGGTCAACCTGCACGTCAGCTGCGCCATCAAGAACTGCGAGTTCTTCGAGTATTTCGTGCCCGAGGAGAATTACACGCTCCCGATGAAGGGCCTGCTGCCCATCGACGAGCACGGCATCATCCACGTGCCGCAGGGCCCCGGCGTCGGCGCGGAGCTCGACTGGGAGCTCATCGAGAAGAGCTGCCGCAGCCATCGCGTGCTGGAGCTCGAATAACCGGCATGGTTGCTTCATGCCGGTCCCTTCCCGAATCGCCTTCATCAGCGCGAAGCGAAGAAGGGAGTCTGAGGGGACCGAAGTCTGCCGCCGCCAATGGCGGAAAGAGGCAGACGAAGCGTCGGGAATCGCAGGGAGCGCCGCAGCGCGACCATGCGAGTTCCCCGGACTAAAATCCCTCAGGCGGTTTTGGGCAGCAGCCCAACGTTTCCCATAAGATCAGGAATGCGAAAGGCCGCCGCCATGCGGGCTTTTCCCCCACGGCGGCGGCCTGTTTCTTCTCTTAAATCAGCAGCGAGCGGTAATTGCCCTTGTCGTACATCACCAGGTTGCTGCGGAAGACGACCTCGCTGCCCACGCGCACGTCGCGCTGCTCCGGCCGCCTGCCCTGCACCAGGTATTCCACAAGGGACTTTGCGCCCAGGTAGCCCTGGGCATACGGGTTCTTCTGCAGGATGTTGCTGAGCACGCCCCGGCGCAGCCTGTCGATGCTCTCGTCCGACAGGTCGCTGCCCACGGCCAGCAGCCTTCCCGCCTTGCCGCTCTCCTCCAGCGCGCGCCCCATCAGCACGCTGCCCTGGGAGAGCACGCTGCAGCAGGCCGCGACGTCCGGCCGCCTGATCTGCTCCAGAATCGCCTGGTAGGCCGCCTCGCTGGTGTCCCAGAAGTAGTTGCGGTAGACGAGATTGGGGATGCCGTTTTCCTCGATGTAGGCGTCAAATCCGCGCACGACGAGCGAATGGGCGAGCCACTTGGGGTTGCCCGCGCAGAGCACGACGCTGCCAAACGGCGGAATGCGGCTGAAGATCAGCTCCGCCATCGTCCTGCCGATCACGTCATAGTCCGGCTGGATGCAGCAGAGGCTATGGCTGAGCGCGTTGTCCGAGCCCGTCTGCACGACGGCGATGCCGTCCCGGTTCATGGCGTCCCATTCCCCCGCGCTCAGCGCATCCATGTGCCCCACCGTCAGCAGCCCGTCGATCCTGTGCTCCTCGATCAGCTCGCGCAGCACGACGATCTCCTCGGAGAGCGCGGGATCGCGCGCCGTATACGGCAGCTCGATCGCCTCCACGTTGAGGTCGGCAACGCTCTCCAGGTATTCGCGCACGCCCCGCCAGATCGGCGGATAGTAGAACCGGTTGTTGCCGCCCTCGCTGGGCAGCATCACCGCGATGACCCGCGGCTTGCGCTTGAGGCCGGAGGCCAGCGCGTTGGGCTGATAGCCCATCTCCTCCGCCAGACGGCAGATCCTTTCCCGGGTCGCCTGGCTCACGCCGCTCTTCCCGTTGAGCGCCTGATGCACGGTGCTGATGGAGACGCCCGCCGCCTCCGCGACGTCCCGGATGGTTGCTCGCTTCATTCGTCTGCTCCTGTCAAATCCATTTACTCTGTCAATCCTTCTGCAAAGCTCCGGCCTCGGGCGCAAAGCAACGGGATTTACAACACTTCGGAGGGCTTGCAACCGGCATCATGCCGGTTTGGCTGCATTATATCATACAATTTGAAATTGTCAAAGATTCTCATGATCAAGGGAGGTTTCTTCATGAAAGAGCTCGAGCATCTCGCCGGCATCGTGACCGGCGGCAGCAGCGGCATCGGCTTCCAGATCGCCAACGTGCTGGCGGAGGCCGGCGCCGCGGTCTACGTCATCAGCCGCACCGGCAAGCCCAAGGAGGGCGTGGGCGAAAGCGCGCCCGGCGTCGTCCATATTAAGGGCGACATCGGCGACGAGACGGCGATGAAGCAGGTCGTCGCGCAGATCGCCGCGCAGCACGGCGGCTGCATCGATTTCCTGGTCAACAACGCCGGCGTCAGCTACAAGTGCCGCGCCGAGAATTTCCCGATGGAGCAGTTCGACCGCATCATGGAGATCAACGTGCGGGACGTCTTCTCCATGAGCGTCATCTGCTATCCCTATCTCAAGCTGAGCCCGGTTCGCGGCCGCATCATCAACATCACCAGCATGAGCGCCCATCTGGGCTTCAGCGAGGTCGTCCCCTACTGCACCAGCAAGGGCGCCGTCCTCTCGATGACGCGCGCGCTCGCCGTGGAGTGGGCGCAGGACAACATCTGCGTCAACAGCATCGCCCCCGGCTGGTTCCGCAGCAAGATGACCGAGCAGGTGGTCGATCCCGCGCGCGAGGCCAAGATCCTCGGCCGCATGCCGCTGCACGCCTATGGCGACACGCGCGACCTCGGTGCGATGGCCAAATTCCTCTGCGGCTCCGGCGCGGGCTACATCACCGGTCAGGATTTCGCTGTCGACGGCGGCGCGCTGGCCTTCGGGTACTGATCGCCCCCCGCGCATGCCGTCATGCTCTTTCGTCTCTGCGCGTTTCGTGCAGAGACGTTTTTTCTGCCCGCACGCCTTTTCGGTATACACCGCTGAACAGAATTTGAATTTCCGGATATTTTCCATCAGAAATCTATCTGAATATTCTATTTTTCCTTGACCCCAGGCTGCATGGCATCGTATAATACCCGTAAAGAGCATCTCAGGAGGGATTTTCATGAGCAAGGCTTTCCCGCCGGACATCCGCACCGCTGCGCCGCCCTATGACATCTCCGCCCGGCGCGCGCGCAACACGCTGGGCAGGCGGCTGCGCGAGGCCCGCCGCGCCTGCCGGATGACCCAGATGGACGTCGTGTGCGCGCTTTCCGCCTGCGGCTCGGAGGTCGGCATCGCCGCCCTGAGCAAGTGGGAAAACGGGCAGGCCGTGCCCAACGCCCATCAGTTTCTGGCGCTGTGCGCCATCCTCGGGCACGCGGAGGATGCCTTTTCCTATTTCGCCGCCGCGCCCGCCCCGCTCAGCGCGCAGGGCATGAGGAAGCTGCGGGACTACATGGACGATCTCATCGCCTCCGGCCGCTATGCGCCCGACGCGCAGCGGGAGCCGCCCTGCGCCGTGATGACCGAGGTGCGCGTCTACGATGAGCCCGCCGCCGCCGGCCCCGGCTGCTTCCTCGATTCCGGCGCCTATGAGACGCTCTCCTTCCCCGCCTCGAGCATCCCGGAGGGAACGGACTTCGGCGTGCGCGTCAGCGGCGTGAGCATGGAGCCCGACTATGTCAGCGGGCAGATCGTCTGGGTCGAGCAGTGCTCGGAGCTGTCGGAGGGCGAGGTCGGCGTCTTCGTCTATGACGGAAATGCCTATCTCAAGCGCTACCAGCCCGGCATGCCCGCTGAGGACGAGCGCGAGGCCTACACGGACAGCGAGGGCTTCGTCTATCCCAAGATCACGCTCGCCTCGATCAACCCGGCCTGCGCCGACGTGCAGGTCCGCCCGGATCTCGAATTCCGCATCATCGGCAGGGTGCTGAGCTGAGCCGCCCGCCGCCAAACGCATCCCGGAGGTGAAGCGCATGCAGAGCGTCAGAAGAAGGACAGAACGGATCTACGTCAAGGTGACCTCGGATTTCGACGCCACGGGCTATATGCAGCCCCGCGCCATCACCTGGGCGGACGGCAGAACCTTCGTCATCGAGCAGATCAAGGATTTCCGCCCCGCCGCCAGCATGGAGGCCGGCCGCGGCGGCGATTGCTACACCGTCGTGGTCAACGGCGTCGAAAAGCATCTGTTCTTTGAGCGCTCGGACAGGCTCTTTCCCAGCCGCGTCGGGCGCTGGTTCGTCGAGCGGCCCGTTCAGGCATAACGCTCGGGAAGGAGGATTCCTATGGCGCAGGAGCGCATCTACGCCGCCATCGACCTCAAGAGCTTCTATGCCTCCGTGGAGTGCGTCGAGCGCCATCTCGATCCGCTGAGCACGAATCTGGTCGTGGCCGACGCCTCCCGGACAGAGAAGACCATCTGCCTCGCCGTCTCTCCCTCGCTCAAGGCGCACGGCATTTCCGGCCGCGCGCGGCTCTTCGAGGTTGTGGAGCGCGTGCGCGAGGTCAACCGGCAGCGGCTGCAGACGGCCATCCGCCAGCACAGGGCCGCAAGGGATGCGCAGGGCCGCTTCGGCTTCTCCTCCGCCTCCTTCGACGCGCGGGCGCTTGAGGAGGATCCCTCGCTCGAGCTCTCCTACATCACGGCTCCGCCCCGGATGCGGCTCTACATGGACACCAGCACGAGGATCTACAACATCTATCTCAAGTATCTCTCCGCCGAGGACATCGTCGTCTACAGCATCGACGAGGTCTTTCTCGATCTGACGCGCTACCTCGCCCTCTACCGCATGACCGCGCGCGAGCTGACCATGACGATCGTCCGCGAGGTGCTCTACACCACGGGCATCACGGCGACGGCCGGCATCGGCGCCAACCTCTATCTGGCCAAGGTCGCGATGGACATCGTTGCCAAGCACGTCCCCGCCGATGCCGACGGCGTGCGCATCGCGGAGCTCGACGAGCAGGCCTACCGCCGCCAGCTCTGGACGCATGAGCCGCTGACGGACTTCTGGCGCGTGGGCCGCGGCTATGCGCAGAAGCTCCTCTCCGTCGGCCTGCACACGATGGGCGACATCGCCCGCTGCTCCATCGGCAAGCCCACCGAGTATTACAACGAGGAGCTGCTCTACAGGCTCTTCGGCGTCAACGCCGAGCTGCTCATCGACCACGCCTGGGGCTGGGAGCCGACAACCGTCGAGCAGATCAAGGCCTACCGGCCCCAGAGCAGCAGCCTGTCCACCGGCCAGGTACTCGCCTGCCCCTATGACGCGGACAAGGCGCGCATCATCGTGCGTGAGATGGCAGAGCTGCTCGTACTGGATCTGGTCGACAAGGGGCTGCTCACCGACCAGCTCGTGCTGACCCTCGGCTATGACCGCGAGAGCCTCTCCCCCTCGCGCGGGGCCGCGTACCGGGGGCCCGTCGTCCGGGATCCCTATGGCCGCTCCATCCCCAGGCACGCGCACGGCAGCGTCCCGCTCGCGCGGCCCACGAGCTCGGGCCGGCAGATCGTCTCCGCCGTGCTCGCGCTCTACGACAGGATCGTCGATCCCGCCCTCCTCGTGCGCCGCGTGACGATCGCGGCCAACCGCCTGGTCGCGGAGAGCGAGCTGCTCGCGCGGCCCGCCTTCGAGCAGCTGACGCTGTTTGAGAGCGGCGAGGCGCTGGACCGGCAGCGCGCTGCGGAGGAGGAAGCCCTGAAAAAAGAAAAAAGCCTGCAAAAGGCCGTGTTGCGCATGCACAGAAAATTCGGAAAGAACGCCGTTTTGAAGGGGACGAGCCTCCAGGAGGGCGCCACGACGATTCAGCGCAACGGGCAGGTTGGCGGGCACAAGGCCTGAGGAGGCTGCTTTGATGACGTTTGAACTTCCGTCCTCCCGCGATCCGCATCGCTACGACGATCTGCTCGATTTGCCCCATCCGCAGTCGTCCCGCCATCCGCGCATGGATGCGCTTGCGCGCGCCGCGCAGTTTTCCCCCTTCGCTGCGCTCACCGGCTATGACGACCAGGTGAAGGAGGCCGCGCGGCTGACCGGCCGGCACGTCGCGCTCTCCGAGGGCGAGCAGGAGGCGCTGGATGCGCAGCTGGGCCTGCTGCAGGCGCACCTTGCCGACACGCCCCGCCCCGTCGTCTCCGTCTCCTTTTTCGTGCCGGATGAAAAAAAAGCGGGCGGCCGCTATGAGACGGTCACCGGCTGCGTCCGGCGGATCGATCCCGTCGGCCGTGCGCTGGTCTTCTATGCCGAGAACGGCGTCTCCTCCGGGCGCAGCATTCCGCTCGATGCCGTTTCCTCCATCACGGGCGAGCTCTTTGATCGCCTCTGGCCGCCGGAGGATTGATCACTCGATCCAGCCTGCGCTGCGCATGCTCTGGATCAGCCCCCGCGTGTCCTCAAGCGCCTCCTCCGGGCTGACCTCGAATTCCTCCGCGATCAGCGCCGCGAGCGCCTGCTCGTCCTTCGCCTCCTCGAGGTGATCCCAGATGAACGCGCCCACGTCGTTGGTCATGACCAGGCCGCTGAATTTGGTGGCCGTTTTGCCCACGGGCATGAGCACATGCTGCCCGCCGACGCAGCGCGCGATGAATGTCTCCTTTTTCTTCATGATGGATTCTTCTCTCCTTCCACGATCGTCCGTTTCGCAGCGAGCTGCCGTATCTGCTCCAGCGTGGCCGCCGTCATTTCGCAGTGGAACGGCGAGGCGCAGTCGTAGCGCCCCGTCTCCGCGAGGTTGGCCGCCGGGCATACCGTGCAGATCTGCCGCTTGTCGCAGGCCGCGCACGCGGGCGACATGCGGATCCCGTCGCAGGCCGCCTTGAGCGACGCCCAGGCCGCCGCGAAGCCCTGCTCAAAGGGATGCGTGCAGGGCGTCGGAATCAGGCCGCAGGGCGTCATCTCCCCTTTCCAGGTGATCCAGCAGGAGGAATTCGCCGCCGCGCAGGTGAAGCCCTGGACCTCGCCGGGCGCTTCGCCCTTCGTCCGCTCGTATTTTTCAAGGTATTCGGCGTTGTCCCGGTCAAACTGCTCCGGCGTCGCGCCGCGCCGGTGGATGTCGATCGTGCAGCGCGCGGTCTGCTCCGGCGTAAAGCGGAAGGCCTGCGCGGGTTCGGCCTTTCTCGCCGGCGGGAAGGCATAGGCCGCCGCCTCGTAAAAGACGCCCCGCGCCCTCGCGAAATCGTACATCGCCTGCGCGTCGTGCTCGTTAAGCGGGTTGAGCATCGTCTTGAGCTCGATGCGGATACCGCTTTCCAGCAGGAGGTCGATCGCGCGGCTGACGCGCGTGAACATGCCCCTCTGGCCGCAGAGCGCCTCATACGTCGCGTCGCTGGCGCCATAGAGCGAGATGCTCACGAGCCGGGGCGGCATCTCGCGCAGCCAGGCGACGGTCTCCTCGTCGATCAGCGTCGCGTTCGTGTTGAGGGTGATGCCAAAGCCCATCCCGCACAGCGCCGTATACAGCCGCCTGAATTCGGGATAGAGGAACACCTCGCCGCCCGTCAGCAGCAGAAAGAGCGTGTCCGCCGCGCGCAGCTCCTGCGCCAGCGCAATCCATTTGTCCGCCGGGATGAGCCCGCCCGCCGCACGCACCTGCGCCATGTCCGTGCGGATATAGCACATTTTGCAGTTCAGGTTGCACACGGGCAGCAGCTCGAGCTTCACGGCAAGCGGATAGCGCCGCCTGCGCGCGTCCTCCTCGAGCAGCTTCTCGATGTCATTGGTCAGCGCCATGCCGTTCCTCCTCGCGCTCAAGCGCGTCCCGCAGGGTCAGCGCGGCCTGCGGCCGTTTGGTGCAGCTGTAAAAGTAGATGGGAACTTCCTCACAGAGCGCCTGCGCCAGGCCGAGCGCGCGCTCCATGTAATCCGCGTCCCACGGATGCTGGACGATCTGGGAAAACAGCTGCGCAAACCCCCGCCCGTTCAGGCGGACAATCTCGTCCCTCGGCCCCTTTCCCAGCAGCACGACGGCGCGCAGCGGGTGGTTTTCATTCAGGCAGTCCGGCGAGGAGCCGGAAAACGGCAGGCCGTAGGTGACAAAGCCCCCGCCCGGCTTCCGGCCCAGCGCGTTCTTGTCCCCGTTGACGATATGCGCGCCGCAGGAATCGCGCCAGAATTCGGATTGCGTCGTCTTTCCGCCGCCGCTGGGCGCCGTAAAGAGGATGCTCCCCCGCTCCGTCGCGACGCAGGAGGAATGCAGCACGAGGCAGTCCCGCCGCAGAAGCGGTCGCTCGAGCATCAGCAGATTCGGAATCACATACGGGTGCAGCTGCGCCTGCAGGCTGTCCAGCGGCAGCGTGATGCGGTATTCCTCCGGGCTGCATTCCCGCGTCATCGCGTAGGGCACGCCCTCCGAGAGGAACACAAACAGGTGCCCCTCCCCGAGCCTGAAGACCGCCAGATCGCTGAGGGCGCCAACCAGCTCCGCCCCGGGCGGCAGGGAAAGCGTCTCCCGGTATGCAAAGCGGTACACGGCCTCCGGCGCGCCGTCCCCCGCGAAAAAGGGAACCAGCCGTTCCGGCGACTGGCTCCCCTCGAGGTGCTCGATATCAAAGGTATATCCGGCAATGCGATACATGCGTGCCTCCGCCGCAGCCGTCAGGAGTAGAAAGCGGCGCCATTCCAGGCCGGGCCATGGTTCTTGTTGTCATCGCCGATTCCGGTGCCCGTGAAAAAGCTCATGAAGGTGCTGCCGAAGGACACCACATATTTCCTCAGGCTCATGTCGTTTGTCCAGTCCTGCTGCCCCTCCGTCTTCGACCAGCCGGCGACGTCCGATCCCTTCGACCAGACGAAGTCGCACGTCGTGTTGCTTGCGTCAAACAGGTAGGCGCCGGTCGTCCCCTGGCTGTTCGTGCCGCCTGCATAGGTATTCCAGATGTCATCCATGCCCACGACGCCCTGCTTTCCGTTCTGACCGCCAACCACATGCCCCTGGTCATTTCCGGTCGCCGAGCAGGGCGTGGCCGCGCGCAGAAAATTGCACGCGAATTTGATGCGTCC
>SFHU01000108.1 GCA_004555535.1 Clostridiales bacterium | reverse complement strand
CTGTCCCAGATCGAGCATGGACAGTATACGCCGGAGCAGTTCATGGGGGAAATCACCCACATGATTACCGATCTGGTAAGCACCTATGAAATTGTAGAAGGAGCAGAAGCACTTATGAGACGCAATCAGAATATCGGAATTTGTCCCCACTGCGGAAGTGAAGTCGTTGCCAGGGAAAAAGGCTGGATGTGCCGCAACCGGGAGTGCCGGTTCGTCCTCTGGAAGAACAGCGCCTATTTCAAAAAGATCGGCAAGCCCATGACCGAGCACATGGCCGCTCGTCTGATCCGGGAAAAGCGGCTGCGCCTCAAAGAGCGAGCGCACGAAGGCGAGCGCAGCGCCATCCCCCGGCTCGAGCGGCGAAAACGCGATATCCGAGACGTCCGCACTGCTGGCGATGTGGCGCAGGTTGGTCGCGTTGACGGTGTAGCGCAGCGCCGTGCCGCCGGGCTGGAAGCCGAAATAGCCATAGCGCTGTCGCTGTCCGCCCAGCACGAGCAGATCGAGCCCACGCGCCCGGGCGTCCGCGAGCAGATCGCCCATCAGATGCTTCATGTGCCCCTCCCCGCGCGCATAGGGATGCACGGAGACCGTGCCGACGAAGCCGAGCCGAAGGACATCCGAAAGGATGTGCATCTGCATGGGCAGCATGGCGACCATCGCGCGGATATTTCCATCCTGACGGGCGATATAATGGGTGGCTGTCTGCGCCGTGCAGACGTGGTCGCCATAGACCTTGGGAAGCAGGCGCTTGAAATCATGCGGCCTGTGGGCCTGAGAGAAGACATAGTTGGCGAAGTCGATGAGCGCGGCCTGGTCGCCCGGCTGCGCGATGGTGTAGGTAACGGCGTACATGATATGCATCCCTCCATCAGCTGATGCGTCCATTATACGGCCTGCGCCGACCCGAGGCAAGAGGCCGGAGAATTCTGAGAAAAGTGGCAAAAATACGGCTGGATTCTCAGATGGTCTTGACAGGCGTTCGTTTCGCCGTTAAAATAGAATAAGTCAAAGTGAAAGCTTGTGCGGGTTCTGCCTGCTGGCTGAAGTTTAACGGAGCGTTAATCCGTTTCATACATCAAAAAACACCCATAGACGGCTTTGTTCCCTGTCTCCTGCGGCTTTCTTCCGGGCGTCGTCTGCCCGTTCCCGCAGAGGCAGTCTGCCCGTTTGTTTTGTGTTGCCTGCGGCATCAGCCTGCACACTTTTTGACCGACTGAGAAACGAATGAGAGTTTGTCAAAGAAGGAGTGTGAGATGGGCTGATGTTGTTTTCATGTCTGATTGCCGTCGCCGCGCTGGCCATTGGCGGGGCGGGCGGCTATATGTATCGCAAAAACGTTCAGGAAAAGAAAATCGGACGCACGGAGGAATACGCGCGCAACCTGCTGGACGACGCCCAGCGCCGCGCGGAGGAGAAGAAGAAGGAGAGCATCCTTGAGGCCAAGGAAGAGGTCATCCGCCTCAAGAACGAGCTCGACCGCGAGGTCCGCGACCGCCGCGCCGAGGTGCAGCGCAGCGAGCGCCGCGTCGCCCAGCGCGAGGAGACGCTTGACAAGAAGGCGGACAACCTCGACGCGCGCGAGACGACCCTGGAGCGCAAGCAGAACGAGCTTGACCGCCTGACGCAGGAGGCCCAGGAGCTTGCCGCCCGCCAGAAGGCGGCGACCGAGGCCGCCGAGCAGGCCGCGCAGGAGCTGGACGAGAAGCGCCGCGTGGAGCTGGAGCGCGTCGCCAAGATGACCCAGGAAGAGGCCAAGGACATGATCGTGCAGCGCATCCAGAAGGAGGCGTATCACGACGCGGGCGTGCTCGTGCGCGAAATCGAGCAGAACGCCAAGGATGAGGCTGAGAAGAAGGCGCGCAACATCGTCGCCATGGCGATCCAGCGCTGCGCCTCCGACCATGTGGCGGAGACGACGGTGTCTGTGGTCTCCCTGCCCAACGAGGACATGAAGGGCCGCATCATCGGCCGCGAGGGCCGCAACATCCGCACGCTGGAGACGGCGACGGGCGTCGATCTGATCATCGACGACACGCCCGAGGCCGTGATCGTCTCCGCGTTTGACCCGGTGCGCCGCGAGATCGCGCGCATCGCGCTGGAAAAGCTGATCGCCGACGGGCGCATCCATCCCGCGCGCATCGAGGAAATGGTCGAGAAGGCCCGCCGCGAGGTGGACAACCAGATCCGCGAGACTGGCGAGCAGGCGATCTTCGAGACCAACATGCACGGCATTCACCACGAGCTGGTCAAGCTGCTGGGCCGCATGCGCTACCGCACCAGCTATGGCCAGAACGTGCTCAAGCACTCCATCGAGGTCAGCCACCTGGCTGGCCTGATGGCCGCCGAGCTCGGCGCGGATGTCACGCTCGCCAAGCGCGCGGGTCTGCTGCACGACATCGGCAAGGCCGTCGACCACGAGCTCGAGGGCACGCACGTCGAGCTGGGTGTCGAGATGGCCAAGCGCTATCACGAGAGCCCGGAGGTTATTCACTGCATCGCCGCGCACCACAACGACGTCGAGCCGCAGACCGTGGAGGCCGTACTCGTTCAGGCGGCGGACGCGATTTCCGCCGCGCGTCCGGGCGCGCGCCGCGAGTCCATCGAAAACTACATCCGCCGGCTCGAGAAGCTCGAGGAGATCGCGTCGAGCTTCCAGGGCGTGGAGAAATCCTTCGCCATCCAGTCCGGCCGCGAGGTCCGCATCATGGTCAAGCCGGAGGACATCTCCGACGAGGGCACGACCGTGCTCGCCCGCGAGATCGCCAAGCGCATCGAGAACGAGCTCGAGTATCCGGGCCAGATCAAGGTCAACGTCATCCGCGAAACCCGCTGCACGGAGTTCGCGAAATAATCCCGCTGCAATAGCGAGGGCGGCTTCCGAAGGGAGGCCGCCCTTTGCTGTCCTTCGGGGCGCACATGCGTCCTATGAACGGATGCTCTGAATGGCCGCGTCCAGCGCCGCGACGGAGCGGATATCCCGCTGGCGTACGAGCAGCTGGCGGCGGATCTCGCGCGGCGCGCCCTCGAAGAGCCGCCGGGCGTTGGAGTCGCTTTCCAGCAGCGCGTACAGGTTCGGATAGAGATTCACGGTGGTCACCTCCATGCGCGTATCGTGCGCACAAAAAGCCGGGCTTATGCTTGACGCTCCCAAGTGCGGGGGCTTATAATGAATTCGATATGCGCATGCGCGCCGGAGGGCGCGTGGGGCACAAAGGAGGAGCGGCATGACGACGATGGACGCGGCGCGGCAGGCGCTTGGCGAGGTCTTCGGCTACGGCGATTTCAGGCCGGGGCAGGAGCAAGTCATCGCGGCGATCCTCTCCGGGCGCGACGTGATGGCCGTCATGCCCACGGGCGCGGGCAAGTCGCTGTGCTACCAGATCCCGGCGCTCGTGCTGCCGGGCGTGACGCTCGTCGTCTCGCCCCTGATCTCGCTGATGCGCGACCAGGTCAGCGCGCTTTTGCAAAACGGCGTGCGCGCGGCGTATCTCAACAGCTCGCTCACGCCGCGCCAGTTCATGCTGGCGCTTCAAAACGCGCGAAAGGGCGTCTACAAGATCATCTATGTCGCGCCTGAGCGCCTGCTGACGGAGCTGTTCCTCGACTTCGCCTGCAGCGCGCAGATTGCCCAGGTCGTCGTCGACGAGGCGCACTGCGTCAGCCAGTGGGGGCAGGATTTCCGCCCCGGCTATCTGCAGATCGAGCCGTTCATCAAAAGGCTGCCCGTGAGGCCGCGCCTGAGCGCGTTCACCGCGACGGCGACAGAGTCCGTCCGCCGCGACATCGTCCGCCTGCTCGACCTGAAGGCGCCCTTCGAGATTTCCACGGGCTTTGACCGGCCGAATCTCTATTTTGAGGTGCGCCGGCCGAAGGACAGGGATGCGGAGCTGCTGCGCTTTCTCGCGGAGCACAGGGGGCAGAGCGGCATCGTCTACTGCGGCACGCGCAAGGGCGTCGAGGAGGTCGCGCGGATGCTGCGCGAGGAGGGCATCGACGCGGTCGGTTACCACGCGGGCATGCCCGACGAGGAGCGCCAGCGCGCGCAGGAGGATTTTGTCTCCGACAGCGTGCCGGTGATCGTCGCGACGAACGCCTTCGGCATGGGCATCGACAAATCGAACGTCTCCTTTGTCGTCCACTACAACATGCCCAAGGATCTGGAGAGCTATTATCAGGAGGCAGGGCGCGCGGGCCGCGACGGCGAGGAGGCCGCCTGCTGCCTGCTCTACCAGCCTGCGGATGTGCGGCTCAACCAGTTTTTGATCGAGCACAGCCAGGACGAGAGCGAGCTGGACGCGCAGACGCAGCAGGTCGTCGCCGAGCGTGCGAAGGAGCGCCTCAGGCAGATGACGTTTTACGCGACGGGCAGCGGTTGCCTGCGCACGCGGATTCTCAGCTATTTCGGCGAGCGGCCCGCGAGGGTGCGCTGCGGCAACTGCTCCGGCTGCCTGAGCGCGGCGCAGGAGCGCGATGTCACGCGCGAGGCGGGGCAGATCGTCTCCGGCATCATGGCGATGCAGGGGCGCTACGGCAAGGCGCTGACGGCAAAGGTGCTCGTCGGCGCGAAGGATGAGCGCATCCGCGCGCGGGGGCTGGACAGGCTCTCCGCGTTCGGCTGCCTGCGCGCGGAGGGAGAGGAAAACGTGCGCGCGATGATCGACGAGCTGATCGTCGACGAGGTGCTCGAGGTAACGGAGGGCGAGTATCCGCTGCTCCGTCCCGGCCCGAGGGCCCGGGAGGCGCTGCTGGGCGACGAGCCAATCCGCATGACGCTGCCCGATGCGCAGGATTCGCGCGAAACCCGGCGCCGCGTGACGCAGAAGCGGACGGTGGACAAGGCGCTGCTCGCCCGGCTGAATGCCCTGCGCCGGCGGATTGCCGAGGAGCAGCATGTGCCGCCGTTCATCATCTTCACCAACGCGACGCTGCGCGATATGGCCGACAAGCGGCCCCGAACGCGCGCGGCGATGCTGCGCGTGGACGGCGTGGGCACGGGCAAGCTCGAGCGCTACGGCGACGCCTTTCTGCGTGAGATCGAGGCCTATGTGGGGGAATGAGGGAGGGAATGCGATGACGAAGGAACGGGTGCGGCGCGGCGCGCTCTGCCTGCTGGCGGCGGCGTTGCTGCTGCTCTTTTGCTCGCAGTGCTCACCGCTCTATCCGCTCAATATCTGGGGCGACGCGAACTGCCTGCTGACGGTCGGGCGCGTCATGCGCGCAGGCGGCGTGCTCTATCGGGACATCTACGAGCAGAAGGGGCCGACGCTCTACCTGATTCACGCGCTGGCGGCCTGCCTGTCGGATTCGGGCTTTGTGGGCGTCTACGTCATGGAGGTGCTCAGCCTGGCGGCGGCGCTCTATTCAGCCTGCTCGCTGCTGCGCAGAAGGCTGAGCGAGCCGCTTGCCCTCGCGGGGGCTGTGCTGCTGGGCGCGTGCATGCTCGTCTCTCCGGCCTTTTCGCGGGGAGACAGCGCGGAGGAGTTCTGCCTGCCGCTGCTGCTGAGGGCCATCGCCCTGGCGCTTGATGCCTATGACCGCGACGGGGGACCGATGCGCCCCGGTCGGCTCTTCGCCTGCGGCCTGCTCGCGGGCGGCGTGGCGACGATCAAGTATACGATGCTCGGCCTGTTCATCGGCCTGTGCCTCGCCGAGGGGCTGACGGCGCTGCGCCATGGCGGGCTGAAGCGCGCGATGCTGAGCGCCGGCGCGTTTCTGACGGGCATGCTGCTGCCTGTGCTGCTCTGGGCGGTATACTTCACGGCCCATGGCGCGCTGCGCGATGCCTACGAGGCCTACATCTACAACAACATCTTCCTCTATGACGGCGCGGAGGCGGACGCGCGCATCGGAGAGATGCTTCTGGATGTGCTCCGCTACATCCGCTCCAACCTGATCTGGGTGCTGCCGGCGGCGGGCGGGCTGCCCATGCTGCTGCTGGACAGGCGGATGAGCGGGCAGGCGCGCTTGGCGGCAGCGCTGATGGCGCTGTGCCAGACGGTCGCGGTCTGCTGCCTTGGCCGTGTCTGGCCCTATTGCCCGCTGGCGCTGTCCGCGTTTGCGGTGTTTGGCCTGCAGGCGCTGCTGCAGCATGCGCCCATGGCGCTTGCCCGGCGGGGCGGCGCGGTGCTGGCCGGCGCATCGGCGCTGGCGCTGGGGCTTGCTGTTTTGAGCAGCCCGAACGCCTATCTGCGCGGCGTGCGGCTGGAGGATACGGCGCAGGGACGCCTGTGTGCGTTTATCGAGCCCGGCGCGACGCTGCTGCAGTACAGCCATCTGGACGACGGCTTCTATCTGATCAGTGGGACGCTGCCGCAGGAGCGCTTCTTCGTGCGGCTGAACGTGGCGCTCGGCGAGATGAGCGAGGAGCTCGACCGGTATCTGGAGGAGGCGCTGCCCGATTATGTGGTCACCTCCTGGGCGCCGCTGCCCGAGCGCTTTGACCGCTACCAGCTCATCGCGACGGACGCGGGCTACGATGAGAGCGACCGGATCAACAAGATGTTCTATCTGTACAGGCGCAGGGGCTGACGCGCAGGAAGCGCGCCTTGCGGCCCTTGGGCAGGCGGACTGAAGGAAGGGGAAAGAGCAATGACGGACAAAAGAGTCACCGCGCGAAGCCTTCGCGCGTTTATGGAACGGGCCTTTGCCGCGGAGGGCTTTTTAGCGGGGGAGGCCGCGCAGATAGCCGATGTGCTCATGCAGGCCGATCTCTTCGGTATCGAGAGCCACGGCGCGCAGCGCATGATGTATTACCACCGAAACCTGGCCTCCGGCAGCGCCGTCGTGGGCGCGCAGCCGGAGGTTTTGAAGGAGACGCCCGTCTCCGCACTGATCGACGGCCATTTTGCAATGGGCCAGCTGACGGCCTGCTTTGCCATGCGACAGGCCATCGACAAGGCGAAGAAAACCGGCGTCGGCCTGTGCGCCGTGCGCAATTCCTCGCATTACGGCATCGCGGGGTATTACACGCTGTTGGCGGCGCGCGAGGGGCTGGCGTCGTTCTCCATGACGAACACAGGGCCGATCATGGTGCCGACCTTCGGACGGGAGATGATGCTGGGCACGAATCCGCTGGCCTTCTGTATGCCGGCCGATCCCGTGCCCTTCTGGTTTGACGCCTCCACGACGGTGGTCACACTGGGCAAGGTCGAGGTGCATGCCAAGCGGGGCAGGCCGATGCCGGAGGGCTGGACGATCGACGGCGAGGGCCGCGCCTGCACCGACGCCGGGCGGATGAACGCCTCCATCCTCTCCGGGGAGATGGGCGGCATCCTGCCGCTGGGCGGCGAGGGTGAGACGCACGGGGGGCACAAGGGCTACGGTCTGGCGATCATGGTCGAGGCGCTGACCGGCGTGCTGGCGCAGGGGCTGACGTCGCCACAGATGTCCGGCGCGCACGGCGACCACACGAGCCACTTCTTCCTCGCGTTTGATCCTGCGATGTTCGGCGATCCGGCAGATATCCGCGCGCGCATGAGCGCGTATCTGCAGCGCCTGCGGGAGAGCGAGAGGGCGCCGCGGCAGACGCGCATCCTGACGCCCGGCGAGCGCGCGTTTGAGACGCAGGCGCGCCGCGAGCGGGAGGGCATCCCCGTCGAGGCAAACACGCTTGCGGAGCTTGAGCAGATCGCCCAGGAGCTGGGTGTCCCGGGCCTTGACTGAAAAGAGGCGGAGGACAAGCATGCGGAAAATGACTGAGGGCAGCATCGCGCGCCACCTGCTGGCGTACGCGGTGCCGCTGATCCTGGGCAATTTCTTTCAGCTGACCTACAACGCGGTCGACTCCATCCTCATCGGCAAATTCGCCGGCGAGGGGGCGCTGGCGGCGGTCAGCGCGGCAAACCCCGTGATGACGATCGTGATCCTCGGCGTCTCCGGCATCTCCATCGGCGCGTCGGTGCTGATGAGCCGGTTCTATGGCGCGGGGGATGAGGAGGCGCTGCGGCGCGAGGTCGCCACGACCATCCTCTTCGGCGCGGCGGCCTCGCTGATCGTCTTTGCCGCCGGACTGGCGCTCTCGCCGTACATCCTCGCGCTGATGAGCGTGCCGCCGGAGATCCTCTCCCAGGCCAACACGTATCTGCGGATCATCTTCGTTGGCTTCCTGTTCACGTTTCAGTACAACATCCTCGCCGCCGCACTGCGCAGCGTCGGCGATTCGCGCACGCCGGTGATCTTTCTGGCGGCGGCGTCCGTGCTCAACGGCTTGCTCGATGTGCTCTTTGTGGCGCTGCTGCGCTGGGGCGTCGCGGGGGCAGGACTGGCGACGGTCATCGCCGAGGGCGTGAGCGCGCTGCTGTGTGCCGTCTATATGCGCCGGCATGTGCCGTTGCTGCGCCTGGGGCTCCGGGAGCTGCGCGTCGATCGGGCGCTGCTCAGGCAGACGGTCGCCAGCGGCTCGATCACGGCGCTGCAGCAGGCCTGCCAGCCCGTGGGCAAGCTGCTGATCCAGCGCGCGATCAACGCGCAGGGCATCAGCATGATCGCGGCGTTCAACGCCGTCAGCCGCGTGGACGACTTCGCCTGCATCCCCGAGCAGAGCATTTCCTCGGGCATGATGACCTGCGTCGCGCAGAACCGCGGCGCGGGACAGCGGAAACGCGTGCGCGAGACGCTGCGCACCGGCATGACGCTGGAGATCCTCTACGGCGTGCTGATCTGTGCCGTGACGCTGCTGGGCAGGACGCCCGTCATGCGCCTGTTTGCCGCGCAGGACAGCGAACGCATGGTGCAGATGGGCGTCGACTACCTGACCTGGATGGCGTTTTTCTACCTGCTGCCCGGCCTGACCAACGGCATACAGGGCTATTTCCGCGGCATGGGCGAGATGAAGACGACGCTCGTGGCCACCGCGATCCAGATCTCCGTGCGCACAGTCGTGGTCTATCTGCTCGTGCCCACCATGGGGCTCACGGCAGCCGCGTGGGCTTGCGCCATCGGCTGGTGCTGCATGCTCGTCTATGCCTTTGTGCGCTACCGGAGCGTCAGCCGGGCGATGGAGGCGTGAAAGGGAATACAAAAAGGACCGTCAGAGCGCGAGGCTCCGGCGGTCCTTTGCATCAGCCGGTGAATCCGGATGATCAATACCACACGAGGTTGACGTTGCTTTCAATCAGCGCGTCGCCCACGTTGGAAAGAATACGGCAAATCATGTTCAGCATGCTACGTTACCCTCCTGGATGAGAATGACCCGTGCGCAGTGAATCAGCGGCGGAATCAGATCAGCTCCGTCAGCGTCACGAGCACAACCATCACCATGGGAAGGAACATCGTGCCGGCGGCAAAGCGCAGCATATCCATCACATCCCGGCGGGTAAAGCGGTTGTTCGAAGCGACCGCAGCCGCATCGTCATGAATCGTATAATTCAGCATGAAATTGAACCTCCTTTTCTTTGCCCTCTGTGGGGCAGGTCGTTTTTCGGCTGATCAGCGCGCAAGAGAGATCAGATAGAGCACCAGAAGGCTCGCGGGCGCAAAGGTGACGAGCGCCGTCGTGAGCAGGCACTGGAGTGTGCCGGTACGCGCCGCGCGGTTCGCGGCAGCAGCCGAAGTGTTCAGGGTCATGTCGTTGTTCATCATGTTTCAAAACCTCCTTCGCCGCGTCAGACGCGGACATCTATGTGAGCAGAGTTGGGAATCGCCTGCTTTGCGGCGCCCCGCATCTGATGGGCGATATCATAGCACAGCCGAAAAACGATGTAAACCCCCCTTGGGGAAGTTTGGTAAAGCGCGACAAATTAAAACAAAACTAATATTATTAAACATTCTGACGTATTAAGAAA
>SFHU01000014.1 GCA_004555535.1 Clostridiales bacterium | reverse complement strand
TGTCCGGGCTGTTTTGCGTCACTGCGTTCCGAACAAGGGGCTGCACCCCTTGCGCTGCGAAAGCCGCTATTCCCATAATGTAAAAGGCGTGACCACAAAATGTGCGGTCACGCCTTTTACCTGTTTTACTGTCTTACGAACACCCCGCTAATGCAGGGGCGTCTCTTTTTCCATCATTCCGCCGCGATTGCGGCCTTTTCCGTCTCAGCGGTCTCGGGGATCTGAATCTCGGGCATCAGCTCGCGGCTGATGACCCTGAGCATCTCCTCCAGCCTGGCGCAGTCCTCCGGGCTGAAGCGCGCGGTGATGCGCTCCATGACCTCCTCCATGTAGGCCTTGCTGATGTTGTAGTAGTCGATATACTTCTTCGTAACCTCCAGATGGAATTCCCGCCTGTCCACCTGGGACTGCACCTTGCGGATGTAGCCCTTTCGGATGAGGCTGTTGACCTTGTAGGCCGCGTTGGGCGAGGAGATGCACATGAACCCCGCGAACTCGTTGACCGTCGGCCGCCCCAGCGCCATAATCGTCTCCACGCAGAAGGTCTCCACCGTCGTCAGGCTGGCCTCCCGGCTCTGAAAGCGCTGAAAGATTTCCTTGTAAAAGTGCAGCTTGAACTTCGTATACACCGTAAAAAAGGCATCCCTGAGCATGGTTTCGCGTCCACCCTTCCCGTCTTTGCTTCATCCAGTATAGCACATCGCGGGAAAACTTCAATTCTCAAGGCGGACTTTTTTCCCGTCACACATCCTGCTCGACGGCAAAGATCAGCTCCGCCGTGCAGGCGATCTCCCTGCTTACGCTCGCCGTGCAGCTGCCGATGCCGACGCTCCCCCGGCGCGCCGTCAGGCGGCATTCCATCTCCAGCACGTCGCCGGGGATCACCTTGCGCTTAAAGCGCGCGTTTTTGACGCCGCCGAAGAGCACGATCCTGCCCCGGTTTTCCGGCAGGGAGAGCAGCGCGACCGCGCCGACCTGCGCCATCGCCTCCAGAATCAGCACGCCGGGCATGACGTGCTCCTGTGGAAAGTGGCCGCAGAAGAACGGCTCACCCGCGCTCACGCACTTGATGCCCCGCGCCCACTGGCCGCTCTCGCCGTCCGTGACCCGGTCGACGAGCGCGAAGGGATAGCGATGCGGCAGAATCTCCGCGATCTGATTGGAATTGAGCTGCATGATCATTCCTCCCATCGTTTGAGCAGCAGGCTCACGTTGTGCCCGCCGAAGCCCAGCGAATTGCTCATCGCATAGCGCAGCTCGGCCTGCCGCCCCACGTTGGCGACCGGATCGATGTCGCACGCGGGATCCGGCACGCGGTAGTTGATCGTCGGCGGGACAAAGCCGTCCCGCAGCGCGAGCGCCGTGAACGCCGCCTCGACCGCGCCCGCCGCGCCGAGCATGTGCCCGGTCATCGACTTGGTCGAGCTCATCATGAGCTTTGCGGCGTGGAGGCCGAAGACCGCGTGGACGGCCGCCGTCTCGCCCGCGTCGTTGAGCGGGGTCGAGGTGCCGTGCGCGTTGATGTAGGCGACCTCCTGCGCGCGCACGCCGCCGTCCGCGAGCGCCATGCGCATCGCGCCCGCGCCGCCGCGGCCGTCCGGCGCGGGCGCCGTGATGTGGTAGGCGTCGCAGGTTGCGCCGTAGCCGGCGACCTCCGCGAGGATCGCCGCGCTGCGCCTCTGCGCATGCTCGAGCGACTCGAGCAGCAGCATGCCCGCGCCCTCGCCCATGACGAAGCCGCTGCGCTCCGCGTCAAAGGGAATCGACGCGCGCGCCGGGTCCTCCGAAAGCGAGAGCGCCTTCATCGAGGCGAAGCCGCCCAGAGCCAGCGGCGTGATGCTCGCCTCCGTGCCGCCGCAGAGCATGACGTCGGCGTAGCCGTCGCGGATGTAGTGGAAGGCGTCGCCCACCGCGTTGCCGCCGCTCGCGCAGGCCGTCACGGGGCAGGTGCACATGCCCCGAAAGCCCACGTCGATGGCGATCTGTCCAGCGGCCATGTTGCTGATGGCCATCGGGATGTAATACGGAGAAATGCGGTCAAAGCCGCGCTCAAGGCCCCGGCTGTGCTCCTGCTCCGTGACCCACTGCCCGCCGATGCCGCTGGCGACATTCACGCCGCAGCGCTCCGCGTCCGCCGGCTGCGGCTCAAGGCCCGCCTGCGCAAGCGCCTCCCGGGCGGCGACCAGCGCAAGCTGCGTAAAGCGGCCCATGTGCCGCGCCGCGAGCTTCGTCATGTGCGCCTCGGGATCAAAGCCCTTGACCTCCGCCGCCAGATGCACCCTGCGCTGCGACGCGTCGACCTGCGTGATCGGCGCAATGCCGCATACGCCCGCGCGCGCGGCCTCCCAGCTCTCCCGGGCCGTCAGCCCGATGGGCGTCACCGCGCCGATGCCCGTTATCACAACCCGCCGTCTCATCCTGCTCTGTGCTCCTCCTGTTTTGTCTCTTTGTCCGGTCACATCGCCATGCCGCCGTCGACCGCCAGCACCTGGCCGGTGATATACGCCGCGTCGTCGCTCGCCAGGAACGCGACGGCCCTGGCGACCTCCTGCACCTGCCCAAGCCGGCCCGCCGGAATCTGCGCCAGCAGCGCCTGCCGGTTCTCCTGCGGGAGCGCCGCCGTCATGTCCGTCTCGATAAAGCCCGGGGCGACCGCGTTGACCGTGATGTTCTTGGAGGCCAGCTCGCGCGCCGCCGACTTCGTCAGGCCGATGACGCCCGCCTTGCTCGCCGCGTAATTCGCCTGGCCCGCGTTGCCGCGCAGCCCCGTGACGGAGCTGATGTTGACGATGCGCCCGTAGCCCTGCTTCATCATCGTATGTACGACGGCGCGCAGGCACAGGTACGTTCCCTTGAGGTTTGTATCGAGGACGGCGTCAAAGTCCGCCTCCTTCATCATCAGCAGGAAGCCGTCGCGCGTGATGCCCGCGTTGTTGACGAGGATGTCGATCCGGCCAAACGCGCTGACCGCCTGCTTCATCATCGCCTTGACCGCCTGCGCGTCGGAGACGTCGCAGCGCAGCGCCAGCGCCTTTGCGCCCCGCTGCTCGCACGCCGCCGCCGTCTCCTGTGCGGCCGCCTCGCTGCCCGCGTAGCAGAGCACGACGTTCGCGCCCCGCGCGGCCAGCTCCAGACAAACGGCCCTGCCGATGCCCCGGCTGCCGCCAGTGACGACGGCCGTCCTTCCCGTCAGTTCCATCGCTCTCTTCCTTTCCCGCTCAGCCATGCCACGCCCTGTCCGTCCGCTCAAGCGCCGCGAGGCCGTCCGCGTAGAGCTGCGTGAGGATCTCGCGCACCGGGCGAATCTCATGCAGCATGCCCGCAACCTGGCCCGTCATGACGCTGCCCGTCTCGACGTCGCCGTCAAAGACCGCGCGGCGAAGCCCGCCGAGCGTCAGCTTTTCCAGCTCCTCCAGCGACGCGCCCTGCTGCTCCAGAGCCAGATACTGCCGCGCCATTTTGTTTTTGAGCACGCGCACGGGGCCGCCGACGCTTCTGCCGGTGACGGTCGTGTCGCTGTCGCGGGCGCGCAACAGCGCCTCCTTGTAGCGCACATGAATCGGGCATTCCTCGCTCGCCAGCAGGCAGGTGCCCACCTGCACGCCGCAGGCGCCCAGCGAGAGCGCGGCGGCAAACTGCCGCCCGTCCGCGATGCCGCCCGCCGCGATGATCGGCACATCGACCGCGTCCGCCACCTGCGGCACGAGCGCCATCGTCGTCATCTCGCCGACGTGGCCGCCCGACTCCGTGCCCTCCGCGATGACGGCGTCCGCGCCCGCGCGGACAAAGCGCTGCGCGAAGGCGACCGCCGCCACGACCGGAATGACCCGGATGCCCGCCGCCTTGAAGGCCGGGATGTACTTGCCCGGATTGCCCGCGCCCGTCGTCACGACCCTGACGCCTTCCTCGATCACGACCTTCGCCTGCTCGTCCGCGGCGGGGTTCATCAGCATGAGGTTGACGCCAAACGGCTTGTCCGTCAGCGCCCGGCAGCGGCGGATGTGCCCGCGCAGCTCCTCGCCGGAGCGCATGCCGCCCGCGCCGATCAGGCCCAGCGCGCCGGCGTTTGAGCAGGCCGCGGCAAACTCGCCCGTGGCGATGTTCGCCATGCCGCCCTGAATGATGGGGAGCTCCGTCCCCAAAATGTCTGCAAGATTCATCGTTTCCTCCTGCCGCGCCGCTCAGATCGTGGACACAGGCATTGATTGTTCATTCCACGATTCTTCTTCATGAAATGAATGAATGATTTAATGCTTTCCCCCTTCAGGGGAAAAACCCTTTTGCCCACAGTCAGCGCGGCGCAAACGTCATGGTGCGAAAGCGCGCGGCGCGCTGAGCCGCCAGCTCCGCGCCCGGCCTGCCCGCAAGCGCCTCAAGCTGCTTGACAAGCGCCGCGTCCAGCGCGGCAAGCGCCACCCGGGCGTCCTCGTGCGCGCCGCCCGCCGGCTCCGGGATGATGCCGTCGATCACGCCCAGCTCAAGCAGCTCCGGCGCGGTCATCTTCATCAGCGCGCAAGCCTCCTCGTGCCGGGAGGCGTCCTTCCAGAGGATGCTGGCAAAGCCCTCCGGCGAGAGAATCGCGTAGACGGCGTTTTCCAGCATCAGCACGCGGTTGGCCACGGCCAGCGCGAGCGCGCCGCCGCTGTTGCCCTCGCCCGTGATCACGGCGATCACCGGCACCCTCAGACGGCTCATCTCAAAGAGGCTGCGCGCGATGGCCTCGCCCTGCCCGTGCTCCTCGGCGCTCATGCCGGGATACGCGCCCGCCGTGTCGATCAGCGTGATGATGGGCCTGCCGAATTTCTCCGCCTGCTTCATCAGCCGCAGCGCCTTGCGGTAGCCCTCCGGGCTGGGCATGCCGAAGTTCATGCGCAGGTTTTCCGTGAGCGTCCTGCCTTTGCGCGTGCCGATGACCGTCACCGGCCGCCCGTGAAACAGCGCGACGCCGCCGAGAATCGCCTCGTCCTCGCCGCAGCAGCGGTCGCCGCGCAGCTCGAAGAACTCGGGAAACAGCGCGCCGATGATCTCCCGCGCGCCCGGGCGCTGCGGATGCCGCGCCAGCGCGAGCCGCTGCGCCGCGCTCCGGTTTTCATCCATCCGCGTTCCCTCCCCCGTGCAGCATCAGCAGGCGCGAAAGCGCCTCCCGCAGCTCGCCGCGCGGCACGACCGCGTCAACGAAGCCATGGGCCATCATGAATTCCGCGCGCTGGAAGTCCTCGGGCAGCTTCTGGCCGATGGTCTGCTCGATGACACGCGGGCCGGCAAAGCCGATCAGCGCGCCCGGCTCCGCCAAGATGACGTCGCCCAGCGAGGCGAAGCTCGCCGTGACGCCGCCGGTCGTCGGGTCGGTCAGCACGCAGACGCAGAGGAGCCCCGCCTCGTCAAAGCGGGCCAGCGCCGCGCTCGTCTTCGCCATCTGCATCAGCGAGCAGATGCCCTCCTGCATTCTCGCGCCGCCGCTGGCCGCAAAGAGGATCAGCGGCAGGCGCTTTTCAAGCGCGTGCTCGATGGCCAGCGTGATCTTCTCGCCGACCGCCGCGCTCATGCTGCCCATCAAAAAGCGCCTGTCCAGCACACAGGCCACGCAGGGACGTCCCCCGATTTTGCCCTGCGCCGTGACGGCGGCCTCGCGCAGGCCGGTTCTGTGCTTCGCCTCGCGCAGCTTCTGCGCGTAGCCGGGGAAGCGCAGCGGATCCGCCGCGCCCAGACCGCGGTTCAGCTCGCGATATTTGCCGCCGTCAAACGTCGCCCTGAGCCGGGAGACGGCGTCCATCGGGAAGTGATGGCCGCAGGCCGGGCAGACGCAGAGGTTCGCCGCGACCTCCTTTTTGGGGCTTTCCACGGCGCATTTCGGGCAGGTCAGCATCTGGTCGCTGGGCAAATAGCTGCCGTAGAGCGTCTTCATCGCCTGCAGGCGGATGCGCCGCTTTTCAAAGACGTTGTTCATCGTTTCCATTGTCCCTCTTCCGGGGGGTGTCACGTCCGCTCCCGGCTGTTGAGCCGGTTGTAAAAGTCGAGCAGCTCCGGCAGGCTCTCCTCCAGGAAGGCCGTCGTCGCCGTGCCGCGGATGAACGCGGGATGATACAGGATCTGGTAGGAGAGCTCCGCGTTGGTGGCAAAGCCCTCCAGCACGAATTCCTCCATGCAGCGGCGCATGCGCCGGATCGCCGCCAGGCGCGTGGGCGCAAAGGCGATCACCTTTGCCGCCAGCGAGTCGTAATACGGCGGCAGCTCGCAGCCGGTATACAGACAGGAATCCACGCGCACGCCGTTGCCGCCGGGAAAATGCAGAAACTCGACCTTCCCCGGGCAGGGACAGAAGCCGCGCTGCGGGTCCTCCGCGTTGACGCGGCACTCAATCGCATGGCCGCTGACGCAGATATCCTCCTGCGCGTATCCCAGCGCGAGGCCGGAGGCGATGCGCAGCTGCTCCTGCACGAGGTCGACGCCCGTGACCATCTCCGTGACGCCGTGCTCGACCTGGATGCGGGTGTTCATCTCCATGAAGTAGAAATGCTCCCCGTCGCTGTCCAGCAGGAATTCGACCGTGCCCGCGCCCTCGTAGCCGACGGCCCTCGCCGCGCGGACGGCGGCCTCGCCCATCGCCGCGCGCACCTGCGGCGCGACGCCCCAGGCCGGAGCCTCCTCGATGAGCTTCTGGTTGCGCCGCTGCACGGAGCAGTCCCTGTCGCCCAGATGAATGACGTTTCCATGCCGGTCGGCGAGAATCTGCACCTCGATGTGGCGCGGCCGCAGCACGAGCTTTTCCAGGTACAGCTCGCCCTCGCCAAAGCAGGCGACGGCCTCGGCGCGTGCCTGCGCAAAGCTGCGCCTCAGCTCCTGCGCGCCGTTGCAGCGCCGGATGCCCCGCCCGCCGCCGCCGGCGGAGGCCTTGAGCAGCACGGGATAGCCGACGCGCTCCGCCGCCGCGAGCGCCTCCTCCTCCGTTTTAACCGGCCCGTCGGAGCCCGGCGTCACCGGCACGCCCGCCGCGCGCATGAGCGTCCGGGCGGAGGACTTGCTGCCCGCCTTGCGAATCGCCTCGGGCGGCGGGCCGATGAACGTCAGCCCCTCGGCCGCGCAGGCCTGCGCGAAATCCGCGTTCTCGGAGAGGAAGCCGTAGCCGGGATGGACGGCGTCGCAGCCGGTGGCCTTCGCCACGGTCAGCAGCGCGCGCATGTTCAGATAGCTCTGCGCCGCCGGGGCCGGGCCGATGCAGACCGCCTGCGTCGCCAGCTGCACGTGCATGGCCTCCGCGTCCGCCGTGGAATAGACGGCGACGGTCTCCATGCCCAGCTCCCGGCAGGCGCGCAGAATCCGCAGCGCGATTTCGCCCCGGTTGGCGATGAGCACACGCCTCAGCATGGCCTGTAACGGAACAGCGGCTCGCCGTAGGCGGCCAGCGTCCCGTTCTCCTTGCAGACCCCGGTGATCACGCAGTCGCAGGGCGCGGGAATCTCGCTGATCATCTTCATGGCCTCCATCAGGCAGACGGTCTGTCCCTTGCGCACGCGCGTGCCCACCTCGGCATAGGGCACCTCGCCCGGCGCCGCGGCCGCGTAGAACACGCCCGCCAGCGGCGCTATGATCGCCTCGTCCGTCGCTTCGGCGCTCTGCGCGGGGCTTTGCGCCGGCGCGCTCTGCGCCTCGCCAGCCGGGGCGGGGGACGACGCGGACGCGCGGCTCAGCTCCAGGGAAAAGTCGCCGCGGCGCAGCTTGAGGCCCGCAAGGCCGCTGCGCTCAAAGCGGTCGAGCAGCTCAAAAATCTCCTGATTCGTCATGCTCAGCCCTGATGTGCCTCCAGGTAGGTCACAATGTCGCCGACGGTCTGCATGCCCGGCATCGCCTCATCCTCGATGCTCACGCCCGTCGCCTCCTCCAGCGCCATCATCAGCTCGACCGCCGCGAGCGAATCCGCGCCCAGATCCTCCCTGAGCTTCGCCTCCGCCGTCACATCCTCCGCATTGCAGCCCAGCGTCTCCGCGATCACGTCGCGCACCTGATCAAGATTCATATCGTTTGTCTCCTTGCTCTCTTTTTTATCAATTATTTTAGGCAAATTATTTTAGCTAAAATAATTGAGACAAATTATAGGGGCAGCCGCCGCGTTTGTCAAGGGCTTTTTTTGATTTTTCCGAATGCAAAAAGGGGCCTCCTCTCCCTCTATAAGGAAAGAAAGCCCCGCATTCTGTCATTTGAGCTGGTCGTTTCCGTGCAGATCAGGCCCGTCTCAAACCGGGCTGCGCCTGTGCGGCGACCTGCGTCACCTCCAGCCAAGCAGCCCCTTTTTCGCCGGCTCCGCGCGCCAGCCCGTGACGCGGTATCCCGTCCCCGCGAGCGCGCGCTCGAGCTCCCCGCGGGAAATCTCCCGCTCCGCGAAAACCTGCGCGCAGCCCTTCCCGTGGGAGGACGTCACCTTCTTCACCGGCAGCGCCTTGCGGATCGCCTCGTTCACATGGAACTCGCACATCGCGCAGGCCATGCCGTCGATGTCAACCGTGATTCTGAGCATCTGAATTGCCTCCTTTGATCGTCCGTCGCAGGGGCGGAGAGTGTTTTGCCCCGCCCCTGAAATTAGTATTGTCTAACATAGTTGGTCGAACAGGCCGCGCATCCCTGCGCGGCAGCTCTCATTGTAGCGGAATCCTCCCGCCGTGTCAAGGCCGCTCCGGCGCGCTCTCCGCCTTTCCCGCGGTTCCCGCCTTCTGAACGTCTCCTTTACAAAAACACGTATTATTTTATTTTTTCGCTTGCAATATTCGCCTTTTTCTGATATCCTATCGAAGATTTGAGCATTTTACGATGCTACTTTTACAAATGGAGGTCGGACTATGAAAGACAAGAACAACAAGCTGGCCATTCACATGCTGACGGCCATGGTCCTTGGCATCGCCGTCGGACTCGTCTTTATGGCGATCCGCGAGCACCTCGGTTCCGCGTCCCCCGCCTGGCAGACGATCAACAATCTGCTCTTCCAGGACATCACCGCCAGCGGCGCGGAGAGCGCGATTGGCCTGTTCTATCTGTGCGGCCAGCTCTTCATCCGCAGCCTGCAGCTCGTCATCGTTCCGATGGTGTTCTGTTCTATTGTCATTGCCATCGGCAACATCACCGACGCCGCCACGCTCGGCCGTGTTTCCCTCAAGACGTTCGGCCTCTTCCTTTTGACCAGCTTCTCCGCTTTGATTCTGGCGGGTGTTGTTGGTCTTCTTTTTTACAAGGCGGGCACCTTCAACACGGTGATTGAGGGCATCGCGGCCTCCAGCGGCTCGACCGGCTCCAACCCGCTCAACGTCATCCTCAACATCATCCCCAGCAACATCGGCTCGACCTTCTCGGTCAACACGAGCGTGCTGGCGGTCGTCTTCCTCGCCGTCTCCTGCGGCCTGTGCATGAACAATCTGCACCTGGGCAAGGACAGCGCCATCAGCCACGGATGCAAGGAGATCAGCGACGTGATCGTCGTCTTCCTCAACTTCGTCGTGGAGAAGTTCGGCCCGGTTGCGATCTTCATGCTGCTGTGCCGCACGTTTGCGACCTACGGCATCACCTATCTGCGCCCGGCGCTGAGCTACGTCGTCATCACGGTGGCGCTGCTGCTTTTGTTCCTCTTCATCGGCTATCCGCTGATCCTCGCGCTGCTGACGCATCTCAACCCGATCGTCTTCATCAGGAAGATCTTCCGCGTGGTCGTCTTCGGCTTCTCGACGTCCTCCAGCGCCGCGACCCTGCCGCTGAACATCGACACGAACGTCAAGCAGCTGGGCGTCGACAACCAGATCGCCTCCTACGTCCTGCCGCTGGGCATGACCATCAACATGGACGGCACGGCCATCATGCAGGTCATCGCGACGCTGTTCCTCGCCGGTGTGGGCGGCTATTCCGTCTCCGTCGGCCAGCTCGTGATCATCATGCTCCTGGCGCTGATCGCCTCGGCCGGCACGCCCGCCGCGCCCGGCGCCGGCGCGATCATCCTCTTCACGATCCTCTCCGGCGTGGGCTTCACCGGCGAGGCCGCGATGATGGGCTACGCGCTGATCCTGGCGATCAACCGCCCGATCGAGATGCTCGTCACCAGCCTCAACTGCGTCGGCGACTCCGTTGCGGCCATCACCGTCGCCCGCAGCGAGGGCAAGCTCGACGAGCAGGTCTACAACGGCTGACCTCCTTTCCTTTGGTGACGCCCTCTTGTCAACAATCCTTCACCCTCCCGATGCCTCGGGAGGGTTTTCTGTTGCCTCCAGCCGCGTCCTTCGCCATCGTTTTTGTATACTTTTGCTCGATTTCTCCAGGATTGCCGCGCAGTTTGCCGCAATTCCCGCAGAGTCTTTGTTGACTTTTTCCGTTTTGTCCTTTAGAATATGGGTAGCTATTTCTAAACTTTTGTCCATTCAATGCAGAGAGGATGGCATGGCTATGAAGGCTGTCTATATTCCCGTCGGCGCGACCGGGCATGTGCTCGCCTCGCTGCCGATGGTTCGCGCGCTCGTGGCCAGCGGGACGAGCGTCGTCTATTTTGCCCCGGAGCGCTACCGCGCCGTCGTCGAGCAGACGGGCGCGACGTTTTCCCCGATGCCCGCCGTCGCGGCGGATGGTCCCGTTGAGGGCGGCGGGGACTTTACCGCCGCGCTGCCGCTCGTCTTTTTGAGCGAGGCGGCCGGCGTCATCGGCACGATCCTCCCCGTGATTGAGACCTTCGCGCCCGACGTCATCCTCGCGGACGAGCTCGCACTCGCAGGCCGGCTGGCGGCAAAAAAGCTGAGCCTGCCGCTGGTCATGGTCTTCACCAGCTACGCGCCGTGCGAAAAGTTCTCCATCTGCCGTTTCTGGCCCAAGACGCCGGACACCCATCCCGCCCGCGCCGCCGCGGCGCAGCTCGCCGCGCGCTTCACGCGCGAATACGGCGTGCCCCCGCTCGACCTCTACGCCATCTTCGAGGGGACGGGCGACTTCAACGTCTGCACGCTCACGCGCGCGTTCCAGCCCGAGGGGGACAGCTTCGGCGAGAGCTTCTATTTCGCCGGCGCGCAGATCGCCCCGCGCGCATCCGGCGCCTCCTGGCAGCCGCCGCAGGACGGCAGGCCGCTGATCTACACCTCCCTGGGCTCCCTGTTCAACAACTGGCCGGAGTTTTACGCCATGCTCTTCCCGATCGTGCGGGAGCTCGACGTGCACGTCGTCTGCGCGCTGGGCGATACGCTGCGCCCCGAAGATCTCGGGCCCGTGCCCGAAAACGTGACGCTCCTGCCGTTTGCGCCGCAGCTTCAGATTCTCCCGCATACGGACTGCTTCATCACGCACGCCGGTACCGGCAGCGCGATGGAGGCGCTCTATTTCGGCGCGCCCTGCGTCTGCCTGCCGCAGATGGAGGAGCAGCAGCTCACCGCCGCGCGCATGCTGCACACCGGCATCGCCTGCGCGTCCATCGCGCGCGCGGAGCTGACGCCTCAGCGCCTCGCGCACGCCATCGATACCGCCCTGCATGACGGAGCCTTCCTCGCCCGCGCGCGGGAGGCCTCGCGCCTTGCGCGCGCGCAGAGCAGCGCCGAGGGCGCCGCGCAGGCCATCCTCCGCTTCATGGGCGGCTGATCCTATCTTTGCGGATCCAACCCGCTTCAATCGCAGACTGCTGCGCGTTTCATTTCGGATCCCGGCACAAAGGTCGACTATCGTCGCAGAGAGGAGACGTTTTTCCCGATGAAAATTCTGTTTGTCACCAGCGAATGCGCGCCATTCAGCAAATCCGGCGGCCTGGCCGACGTGGCCTTCTCGCTGCCGCCCGCCCTCAAGGCGACGGGCGACGAGATCGCCATCATCACGCCGCTGTACCAGTGCACCCGCGAAAACTACGGGGACACGCTGCGCTTTGTGAAGTCCGACACGGTGTGGCTGGGCCAGCGCAAGCTCGAGTGCGGCCTCTACCGCGGCGAGCTGAACGGCGTGACCGTCTGGTTTATCGAAAACGAGCATTTCTTCCATCGCCCGCGTCTGTACGGCTATGGCGATGATTCGCTGCGCTTCGCGTTCTTCTGCCGCGCCGTGATCAACCTGATGCCCGACCTGGACTTCATGCCCCAGATTCTGCACTGCAACGACTGGGAGACCGCGCTGGCGATCATCTACCTCAAGAATGACGCCGTCCTGCGCGACGATTTCAAGCCGATCAAGACCGTCTACACCATCCACAACATCGCCTACCAGGGCCAGTTCGGCAAGCAGGAGCTGACGGACACCTTCGGCCTGCCCGAGGGCTGGTACGACGGCGGCCTGAGCTACGAGTTCGAGGGCCGGCACGACATCAACCTCATGAAGGGCGCGATGCTGATGGCCGACGCCGTCTCCACCGTCTCGCCGACCTACGCCCGCGAGCTGCACTTCCCCTACTTCGCCCACGGCCTGCAGGGCGTCGTCGACCTGGTCGACGGCAAGCTCTACGGCATCCTCAACGGCATCGACGTGGAGCACTACAACCCCGCGCACGACCCGCTGATCCCCTACCACTTCACCGCGGACGACCGCAGCGGCAAGGCCAAATGCAAGCGCGAGATCCAGCGCCTCTTCGGCCTCTCGCAGGAGCCGGAATGGCCGCTGCTGGCCTCTGTCGCGCGCCTGGTCGAGCAGAAGGGCATCGAGCTGATCCGTCAGATTCTGCCCAAGCTGATGGACATGGGCGTCCAGCTCATCGTCTTTGGTCAGGGCGACCAGCAGTATATCGACTATTTCAACTGGGCGAAGGAGAACTGGCCGGGCCAGCTTGGCTTCTCCAGCGACTACAACGAGCCGATGGCCAGCGCCATCTTCGCCGGCGCGGACATGTATCTCATGCCCTCGCGCTTTGAGCCCTGCGGCCTCTCGCAGATGATGGCGATGCGCTACGGCACCGTTCCGATCGTCCACGAGACGGGCGGCCTCAAGGACTCCGTGCGCGCCTACAAGGACTTTGACGGCATCGGCGACGGCTTCGCCTTCGCGGACTATCAGGCCAAGGCGCTGCTGCTGGCCATCTCCGAGGCGGTCAAGCTCTACTTCGCCGACGAGGCGATGTTCGACAAGCTGCGCAGGCGCTGCATGACCAAGGATTTCTCCTGGAACAAGAGCGCCGAGCAGTACAACCGCATGTACGACGAGATCGCGGGCGACGGCGCGGGCGAGGCCCTCACCTTCCAGGAGGCCTTTGATCAGCTCCGGCACGCCTACGAGAAGAACGACGCCGAGAACAAGGTCCGCCATGCCGCCGAGGTGCGCAGCTCGTTCCATCGCGTCGTGCAGATCGAGATCGTCGGCCGCGGCGCGGGCTTCTTCCACGTCGAATTCGCGGACGGCAGCATCCACATCCGTCCGACGCCGCGCCCCGACGCGGAGGCCTTCGTCTCCTGCTCGTTTGACAACCTGCTGGCGATGGCGCGCGGCTTCGTGACCACGGACAAGCTCTTCCTCAGCGGCCAGCTGCACATCGGAGGCAACCTCTCCAAGGGCTTCGAAATCCGCAACCTGCTCACGCCGACGAAGTGAGTTTTTACGCCCACATGCACAAAATTCGGCGCAAAAACCGGGCACCCTGGAATATTGGTCTGATGACTTGATTTCATCCCGTATATCGTGTATAATGATAAAAGGAAAGTGAGGCAGCGCGGGGATTTCTTCGCATGCTCTCAAAATAAACTTAGGAGTGATTGACAATGGCGCGTATTGTTACCCTCGGCGAAATCATGCTCCGTCTGAAGAGCCCGGCGCTGGAGCGCTTCTTCCAGAGCCCGTCCCTCGAGGCCACCTTTGGCGGCGGCGAAGCCAACGTGGCTGTCTCTCTGGCGAACTACGGCATGGATGCGGCGTTCGTGACCGCTCTGCCGAACAACGCGATCGGCGAGGCCTGCCTGCGCGACGTGCGCAGCTTTGGCGTCGACGTCTCCAATATCAAGATGGTCGATGGCCGCATGGGCATCTACTTCCTGGAGACCGGCTCCAACCAGCGTCCGTCCAAGGTCGTCTATGACCGCGCGGACTCCTGCATCGCCAAGGCTCCGGTCGATCTCTTCGACTGGAAGAAGATCTTCGACGGCGCGACCTGGTTCCACATCACCGGCATCACCCCGGCGATCTCCCAGAGCGCGGCCGACCTCTCTCTGGCGGCCTGCAAGGCGGCCAAGGAGATGGGCCTGACCGTTTCCTGCGACCTCAACTACCGCAAGAACCTGTGGAAGTACGGCAAGGAAGCCAAGGAAGTGATGAGCGAGCTGACCAAGTACGTCGACGTCGCCATCGCCAACGAGGAGGACTTCCAGAAGTCCCTGGGCATCAGCGCCAAGAGCGACGTGGAGAGCGGCGAGCTCGACCGCGACGTCTACAAGACCATCGCCCAGACCGCGATGGACCTGTATCCGAACCTCAAGACCGTCGCCATCACCCTGCGTGAGTCCAAGAGCGCCGACACCAACTACTGGGCGGCCTGCATCTACGACGGCAAGGAGTTCTACGTCTCCCGCAAGTATGCCATCACCGACATCGTCGATCGCGTCGGCGGCGGCGACTCCTTCGGCGGCGGCCTGATCTACGGCCTGAACACCTACAAGACCCAGGCTGAGGCGCTGGAGTTCGCGGTTGCGGCTTCCTGCCTCAAGCACACCATCTCCGGCGACTTCAACCGCGTGACCGTCAAGGAGGTCGAAGCTCTGATGAAGGGCTCCGGCTCCGGCCGCGTCGAGCGCTGATCGAGAAAAGCTCCACACCAAGGACGCCCGGCTTCGGCCGGGCGTCTCAGCTTGTCGGCATGAGCGGATGTTTTTTCAATGATGCTTTTCTTCAGGGAATCATTGAGTGTTTTCTCTCCCCTTCGGGGAGAGAAAACACTTTTGTCGACGGTTTGCGACGCCCGGCTTCATCCGGGCGTCTGTTTTTTGCTTTTTTTCGGGCCAGCTCCTTCCGTTGTTGACAATCTGCAAAGGGCCTCGCGGGAGAATTCCTCCGAATCGGCCCCTTTTTTCCCTTTTGCTGCGCATTCTCTCCCGCGTACGGCAAATTCTGGGTTGAAAAATTCCGTCCCAGCAGGTATTATATGTTTATTGCACCTGTTCGCGCTGATGGATGCAAATTCGTTTTTATTTCCAGCCTGTCACCCCCATCCTATATGAAAGCGGGGAGCTCTCATGCATTTTCGCGACATGCCCTACCGGCGCGTCACCTATGAGGAGATCGAGGCGGCGTACCGGGCGCTCTTTGATCGCGTCGCAGCCGTCTCCTGCGAGGCGGATTGCCTTGCGGTGCTCAAGGAGCACAGCCGCATCGCCGAGGCGATGACGCCCATCGACCTGTGCTATGTCCGCCACGGCATGGACGTCAACGACCCGTTCTACGCGCAGGAGCAGGCCTATTATGATGAAGCCGGCCCCCGGATCGCGGCCCTTGAAAACCGGTTTGACGAGCTGCTGGTGCATTCCTCCCTCACCGCGGGCTTTGAGTCGCTGATGGGCGCCTTCGCCTTCGCCTTCTCCCTTATCCGCTCGCGCCTCTCCGGCTATGACCCCGCCCTGATCCCGCTGGAGCAGGAGGAAAACGCGGTGCTGAGCCGCTACAACCTGCTGGTCTCCAACGCCAGGGCGGAATACGGCGGCAGGCAGGTCAGCCGCGGCAGCCTCGCGCGGGATCAGCAGTCCCCGGACGCGCAGACCCGGCGCAGGGCCTATGACGCCGCTGTCGCCTCCTGGGCCGCCCAGCGCGATGAGCTCGAGGAGATCTATGACAGCCTCGTCAAAAACCGCGACCGGCAGGCCCGGCTGCTCGGCTTCCCGAGCTTTGTGGAGCTGAGCTATCTGCGCATGAACCGCATCGGCTATACCCCCGCGGACGTGCGCTGCTTCCGGGAGCAGGTGAAGGCCCTGCTGGCGCCGCTGGCGGCAAGGCTGAACGAGCGCCGCCGGACGCGCCTGGGGCTTGAGCATCTGTATCCCTGCGATGGCGGCGTCTATTTCCCGGAGGGCAACCCCATGCCGCTGGGCGACGACGACTTCTGTCTGGAGATGACGCGGCGCATGTACGCCAGCCTCTCCCCGGAGACGGGCGAATACATCGACTTTATGCTGGATAACGGCCTGTGCGACGTGACCATGCGCGAGGGCAAGCAGTCCGGCGGCTACTGCACGCAGTTTGAGGTCTACCGCGCGCCGTTCATCTTCGCCAATTTCGATGGCACCAGCGAAAACGCCTACATCATGACGCACGAGGGCGGCCACGGCTTCTACTTCTACCTCAAGCGCAGCGAGGAGATCCGCGAGCGCGGCTGGTATACCTCCGAGATGGCCGAGACGCACGCCATGGCCATGGAATTCCTCACCGCGCCCTACATGGAGCTGTTCTTCGGCGACCGGGCGGAGGACTACCGCCGGATGCACCTGGAGAAGGCCGTCTCCCTGATCCTCTATCAGTGCCAGCAGGACGAGTTCCAGGAGCTCGTCTACGCGCAGCCCGGGTTCTCCCGGCAGGCGCGCAACGACATCTGGGCGCAGCTGGAGCGGGACTACTTCCCCTTCCGGGAATATCCCGCGGACGAACAGGCGCGCGTCGGCACCCGCTGGCAGCGCATCCCCCACGCCTTCCTCTGGCCGTTCTACGCCATCGACTATGCGCTCTCGCAGGTCTGCGCGCTGCAGTTCGCGCGCCTGATGGGCGAGTCGCCCCAGAAAGCCTTTGACCGCTACGGCACCGATTCCACCTATCAGAAGATGGTCGACTTCATCGAGGACGCGATGCTGACCGCCGCGCAGAGCACCTCCCTGGAGGGCCGCATCAAGTTCGTCCTCGTCGAGAATCAGGACTACTACAACACCATGCAAAGCGGCCAGGACGACATGATCAACGGCGCCTGGGGCGGCGCGGAGATGGACCCGTACAGCATGATGATCTGCTGGACGGACCCGGCCTACATCATGGAATACGGCTTTGATCCCTATCAGGATCTGACGATCAGCGTGCAGGGCGCCGAGATCACGATGAGCTATTACGACTGGTACGACGAGCTCTACAACGGCGCCTACGCCATCGCCGACCTGGACGTGCGCAACGAGATCCTCGCCGGCATGGAGAAGGGCCTGCTGCTCAACTACCACATGATCCCGATCTTCTCCTCCTGCGGCGCGTCGCTGGCCTCCCACCGTCTCGTCTACGGCAGCGAGGACTACATCAACACCCTGGTGGGCCGCGGCGGCATCCAGTTCATGACCTACACCATGGACGACGCCGAGTGGGCCGCGTACTGCGCGGGCGAGGGCAACCAGCTGAGCTACTGAGCCGCCGGCAAAACAGTGATCTCTGAATGACAACCCATAATGCTTCAGGAGGGACGGCTGAAAGGCCGTCCTTCCTGAACGCGCGTAGCCGCCCACAGCGGCTTTGCGCGTCCCGGCATGCCCGAGGACGGGCCTGCGCGGGCGTCTGCCGCTGAGCAAGGAGCAAAAAACAGATGTTTAAATATGTATGCAAACGCATCGGCCTGTTCTTCGTGAGCCCGTTCATCATCATGACGATGCTGTTTGTCCTGATCCGCATGCTGTCCAACCCGGTTGTGGCGGTCACCGGTGGATACGCCAGGCAGCTCGAGGACATGCGAAGGGCCTGGGGCTATTACGACCCGATCATCGTGCAGTACGGCATCTTCCTCAAAAACCTGTTCACGGGCTTCAACTGGGGCTTCTGCACGACCGTGGGCACCTTCCTGCAGCCGGTGGAGGAATACCTGGCCAGCAAGATCCCGGCGACGCTCTATGTGAACGTCCTGTCGCTGATCTTCTCCGTTCCGCTGGGCATCCTCTTCGGCGTGATCGCCGCCGTGTTCAAGAACAAGTGGCAGGATCAGGTGATCAACGTCTTCATGGGCTCCATGTTCGCCATGTTCTTCTGCTTCATCTTCTTCGGCTGGATCAGCACCTCCTCGACGGTACGCGCGCAGTTCTACCGCTTCAAGGGGCAGGAATACGTCATGGCCTCGCGCACGCTGGGCGCCAAGGACAGCCGGCTGATCTTCAAGCACATCCTGCCCAACGCCTCCGGCTTCATCATCACGGCCTGCGTGCTCTCCATCCCCTACACGATCTTCTCCGAGGCGACCTATTCCTACCTGGGCATCGTCAACCTCAACTCCAAGACCACGACCAGCCTGGGCTCCATGCTCCAGAACGGACAGGCGACCCTGTCCACCTATCCGCACTGTGTCTTCTTCCCGGCCGTCTTCCTGGCGCTGCTGCTGATCTGCTTCAACATCTTCGGCAACGGCCTGAGAGATGCGTTCAACCCGTCGCTGCGCGGCGCGGAGGATTAAGGAGGAGAGCATGGAAAAGATACTCGAGGTCAAGGACCTGCGCCTGTCCTTCCACACCAGCAACGGCAATGTCCGCGCCGTGCGCGGCATCAGCTTTGACCTGTTCAAGGGCGAAACCCTCGCCATCGTGGGCGAGTCCGGCTCCGGCAAGTCCGTGACAGCCAAATCCATCATCGGCATCAACGCCGCCAACGCCATCGTCGAAAGCGGCGAGATCATCTACAAGGGCGAGGATCTGCTCAAATACTCCGAGGAGGACTTCAACAGGATCCGCGGCAACGACCTGACCATGGTCTTCCAGGATCCGCTCTCCTCGCTCGACCCGATCATGAAGGTCGGCAAGCAGATGACCGAGGCCACGCTGCTCAACAACAAGACCCGCCGCAAGAACGCGAAGGCCGAGGTGGAGCGGCTCAAAAAGCACCTGACCGCCTGCATGAAGCAGGCCGGCTGCGCGGACACCTCGCTCACCCGCGAGAACATCGCCCGGGCCATGCAGCTCTCCGCCGGGACGGCCCGCGCGGCCCGGCAGCGGGCTGTGGAGGCCGTCTCGCAGGCACTCCCCCTCTTTGACGCGGAGCCGCTCGATGAAAAGGCTGTCCGCAGCGCCGTCAAGCGCCTGATCCCCCTCGTGGAGGCCTCCATCGACCCGCTGGCGCTGCACAAGGACAGCTGCGAGAGCACCTTCCGCACCTCCATGAACGTGAACCTCGACCGCTATTTCGGCGGCCTGCGCAACAATCCCCGGGAGGAGCGGCGCGTGGCGCGGGAGACGGAGAAGCGCAGACGGCTCAAAAAGGGCGCGCCCAAGGTCGTCCCGGCCAACCTGGTCGACCTGGAGCTGACCCGGCGGAATCTCAAAAAGACGCTGACCGACCTGCTGGCGGTCTCCGTCCCGGATTCCGCCTCCGATGCGCGCCCGGACTATGACAGCCTCGCGGGCGAGATGCTCGTCCACCTGGAGAGGAAGCAGAAGGAGGCCGAAACGAAGGTCACCAAGCAGGAGGCCTACGACCGCGCCATTCAGATCATGAGGGACGTGGGCATCAAGGAGCCGGAGCGCCGGTTCAACCAGTATCCCCACGAGTTCTCCGGCGGCCAGCGCCAGCGCATCGGCATCGCCCGCGCCATCGTCATGAATCCTGAGCTAATCATCGCGGACGAGCCGGTCAGCGCGCTGGACGTGTCCATTCAGGCGCAGGTCATCAACCTGCTCAACGAGCTGCGCGAGGAAATGAAGCTGACCATCCTCTTCATCGCGCACGACCTCTCCGTGGTCAAGTATTTCTCCGACAGGATCATCGTCATGTACTTCGGCAAAATCGTGGAGATCGCGGAGTCCGACGAGCTCTTCGCCCATCCGCTCCACGCCTACACCCGCTCCCTGCTCTCCGCGATTCCCCTGCCCGATCCCCATTACGAGAAGCAGCGCAAGCGCGTAACCTATGTGCCCGAAGCGGAGGACGCCGCCGGCGAGACGCCCGAGCTGCGCGAGGTGACGCCCGGCCACTTCGTCCGCTGCACCGGCGCGGAGCTTGCGCGCCTGACCGGGAAGGAGGCACAGCGATGAACGTCAAAAAGACGCTGACCACCTATGCGGTTCTGCTGGTCATCGCTGTGGCCCTCGTGCTTGCCGTCGTCAGCTTTGAGCTGAGCACCCGCGAGGGCGGCGCGGCGCTGCTCCTGCATGCGCTCAGCGACGGCCTCTTCACCGCCGCCGTGCTCTACATCGGCCTGAGTCTCCTCGTGCTGATTCAGGAGGCGGGCAATTTCTACGGCATCCAGTTCCTCTTCTACACGCTGACGCACCTGTTCATTTCCCGCAGGGAGAATGGGCAGCAACGCAAGACCTACTTCGACTACTGCATGGAGAAGAAGGAGCAGCGGGCGGCGGAGGGAAAATCCCCGGTCAAGTCCGCCATGCTCCTGACCGGCCTTGCCTGTCTGGCGCTGTCGCTGCTCTTCACCGTGCTGTTTTACCGGGTGTGATGCAATGATCCGATCAAAACGGGCTATAGGTGCGAAGCGAAGAGGGGGTTTGTGCGGCAGCCCATCGCACCCATTCACATCAAAACCGGCATGATGCCGGTTGCATTTCCGACCAAGTGATAAAAGTCCCGCTGCTTTGCGGTTGAGGCCGGAGCTTTGCAGAGGGACTTTCAGAGTAAAACCGGCATGATGCCGGTTGCATTTCCGACCAAGTGATAAAAGTCCCGCTGCTTTGCGGTCGAGGCCGGAGCTTTGCAGAGGGACTTTCAGAGTAAAAGGCAGTTTCAGAACAGGCTGCAAAGCAGGCTGCGATTGAATCGGAGGCGCAATCCATGGAAGATATAGAGATTCGGCAAATTGGACAGCCCAATTCAGACGATATCAACCTCAAAAACGAGCCGTTCCGGTTGTTTGGCCGGATGCTGCCCGCCTATCAGGATGGCCAATGGCGCTACACGCTCTCGCGCGATGAAGCCGAGGGGCAGGACTGCTTTCCCGACGAGCACTACATCTATAAGGAAATGGCCGAAGATCACGTCTTTCTGGGCGCATATGACGGCCCCGTTTGCGTCGGGCTCGCCATTTTGCGCCATTCATGGAACCGATACCTGTATCTGCACGACCTGAAGGTCTGCGCCGCGTACAGGGGGCGGCACATCGCGACCGCCTTGATCCACGAGGCATTCCAATATGCGCTTCGGGACGGGTACCGCGGCCTGTGGACCGTGGGACAGGACAACAACCTGGCAGCCTGTCTGCTCTATATCAACACGGGCTTCCGCATCGGCGGCATCGACACCGAGGTCTATCTCGGCACCCCGCTGGAGGGCAAAATGCCGATATCCACTTTTATAAGGACGCCTGATGCCGCCCCGCGGGCGGCGGGCGCGTTTGAAGCATCAAAAGCAGGGAGCCGCTTTCGCGACTCCCTGTTTGTTTGCCTTGTTGCCAAAGGCGTCCGTGCCGGCTTACTGCGCGAGCGAGTAGGCCGCGGCCTGCTTGCCGGCAATCTCGCCGGAGACGAACGTCCAGCTCTGCGCCTGGCCGCCCCACGGCGTATAGGCCTTGCCGTCGACGTTGCACACGCCCTCGGAATCCTGGCCGACGGCGAAGAGGTTCTCGATGGGGGTGCCGTCCTCGCGCAGGACGTTCATGTTCGCGTCCACGTCGAGGCCGCCCACCGTCGCGTAGGCGTAGGCGTTGCAGCCCACCGCATACCAGGTGGTGTCCGTGCCCAGTGCGGCGGCCAGGTTGGCCTCGTCGCAGCCGAGCTTCTGCGCCAGCTCCGCGATGCTGGCCGCCTTCGTCACGTTGCCGTAGGCCTCGCCCACAGCCAGGATGGTGTCGATGTCCTCCACCGGGGTGCCCGCCTCGGGCAGCGTGCCGCCCTGGCCCATGAACATGGAGGAGGCCGCCGCCTGCGCCGGGGACAGGCCCGTGGTGCGGATGGCGTCGATCTGCTCCTGCGTGTACATCACATAGTAGCGGTAGTCCGGCGCGAAGACGATCTCCACGGAGATGCCCTCGTCGACGGTGCCGCTCTGGTTCGCGTTGCCCCAGACGTTGCCCTCGGTGGTGACCATCAGCTGATCGGTGGTCAGCGCGAGCGCGGAGAGGATGGCCTTCTGGTCGGCCGTCAGGTCGTCGTTGCGGATGATGTGCGGCACCTGGGAGATGTGCACCATCGGCAGCGTCTTCATCATGTAGGTCGCGCCGCCGGCGGAGATGCCCATGTTGATGCCGGTGCCGTCGCAGGTGGTAACGCCGATGGTGTTGACCGGCGTGCCCAGGTACTCGGTCATCATCTCGTCGTTGCCCAGGAAGCCGCCGGTCGCCAGGATGATGGCATCGCCGTAGATCTCATAGCGGGTGCCGTCCCAGTATTCGGCGTTCACGCCGATGGCCTTGCCCGCCTCGTCGAAGATCAGCGTCGTCGCGGTCAGCTCGGTCATGTAGCGGTTCTTCTCGTTCTTTCCGTTGGCGATGTCCAGCGCGCGGGTGAACTGGAAGGTCTTGTTCGGGCCGAGGATGTTCCAGGAGGTGTTGCCGTTATCGGCGGAGTACACCGTCCACAGCTTCGTCCACTCGGGCACCGCGAAGGAGCCGAGCATGCCCAGGCCCTCGAACTCGAAGCCGAAGTTCTCCACGAAGTAATCCAGCGCGGAGCCGGAGTTGTAGACGGCCTCATGGATGACGTCGGCCTTCTCGTCGCTGCCGACGTACTCCATCCAGACCTTGTACACGTCGTCGGCGTTGATGTAGTCCTCGCCGCCGTTGTACTTGTCCTTCAGATACTGGCTGTTGAGCGCCATCGGGCCGTAGGTGCACACGGAGTTGCCGCCGATCTTGCCCGCCGTCTCGATGCCGAAGACGGACGCGCCCTGATCAGCCGCCGCGCAGTAGGAGAAGACGCCGGAGCCGCCCATGCCCACGACGATGACGTCATAGCCCTCCACCTTGACCACGTCGGTCTTCTTCTCAACCGGCGTGTACCACTGCGTGGAGTCGCCGCCCGCCGCGTCAATCGCGGCAGCGACACAGCTCTTGATGGCGTTGGAGGAGACGGTCGCGCCCGCGATCGCATCGACCGCGAGGGACTGCGCCTCGACCAGGCGCGGGATGAGCAGCGCCTCGGCGCTGGCGAACCACTCGCCGGTCGCGCTGTCGCTCTGCTCGACGACGCTGACGGACTCGATCGCGCCGCCCGCGAAGGTGACCTCGCAGGTCATCATGCCGGTGAGGCCGAAGCTCTCCGCCGTGCCGGTGAACACGCCGTCAGCGACGGCCTTCTTTTCGGCCCCGCCGATGCCCGCCTGCGCGAGCGCATCCGCGACGGCGACCTTCACCGCCGTGCTCGTCAGCGTCGCGCCGGAAACGCCGTCGATCTGCGCGCCGCCCGCCGCCTTGACCTGGTCGGCCAGGGTCTGGGCAGCCGCGCCGCCGATGGCGGCGGTCTCGCCGGAGGCGTCGACGGTCACGTCGGTGATCGCGTCGCCGGCGATGGTCAGCGTGACGGTGACATCGCTGTCAAAGCCCTCCGCAGATGCCGTGTACACGCCGTCCGCAGCCAGGCCGCAGGAGGCGAGGCTCACGCTCATCGCGAGCGCGAGCAGCAGGGCAATCGTCCTTTTCATAGGGAAACCCTCCTTATGTGTTGTGGCAAAATAGCCTGATAATATCTTAACAGGTTTCTGCCGCTTGTCAAGGGAGAGACAATAGAAAAGGGAGCCTGCCGGCTCCCCTGATGGATTATTCCTCGTCCAGCTCCGGCAGCTCCCCATCAAAGGCTTCGCCGTCGAGGCCATCCTCCGCGTCAGCCTCCTGCGCCACAGGGGCCTGCGCGTTGCTCTTGCCCAGCAGCTCCGCGCGCACGAGCCTGTCGATCTCCGCGGCGACCTCCGGATTCTCCTTGAGGTATTTGCGCGTGTTCTCGCGGCCCTGGCCGATGCGCTGATCCCCGTAGGAGAACCACGCGCCGCTCTTGTGGATGATATCCAGAGCGACCGCGTTGTCCAGCAGGCTGCCCTCCTTGCTGATGCCCTCGCCGTAGAGGATGTCGAATTCCGCGACGCGGAACGGCGGCGCAACCTTATTCTTGACGATCTTCGCCTTCGTGCGGTTGCCCACGACGTTCGAGCCATCCTTGAGCTGCTCGCCGCGGCGGATGTCGATGCGCACGGAGGCGTAGAACTTGAGCGCGCGGCCGCCCGGGGTCGTCTCCGGGTTGCCGTACATGACGCCGACCTTCTCGCGCAGCTGGTTGATGAAGATGCAGGTGCAGTTCGTCTTGTTGACGATGCCGGTCAGCTTGCGCAGCGCCTGGCTCATGAGTCTGGCCTGCAGGCCGACGAAGGAATCGCCCATCTCGCCGTCGATCTCGGCCTTGGGCACCAGCGCGGCCACGGAGTCGATGACGACGACGTCGATCGCGCCGGAGCGCACGAGCGCCTCGCAGATCTCCAGCGCCTGCTCGCCGGTATCCGGCTGGGAGACGTAGAGCTGGTCGACGTCGACGCCCAGCTTGCGGGCGTAGACCGGGTCAAGCGCGTGCTCCGCGTCGATGAACGCGGCGACGCCGCCGGCCTTCTGCGCCTCGGCGACGACATGCAGCGCCACGGTCGTCTTGCCGGAGGATTCCGGGCCGTAGATCTCCACGACGCGGCCGCGCGGCAGGCCGCCCACGCCCAGCGCCATGTCCAGATCCAGACAGCCGGTCGGGATCACCTGGATATCCTGCTGCGCGCGCTCGCCCATGCGGATGATCGCGCCCTTGCCGAATTGCTTTTCGATGCTCGCCAGCGCCATATCCAGCGCGCGCTTTTTCTCGTTGCCATCCTCCGCGACCGTGACGGTCTTGGCGGCCTTCTTGCTCTTATCGGATGCCATTGTCCTTCTCCTTCCGTGGCTTTGCTTCCTGTCGCTCGTCCGCGGCGATCGCGGCGCGGCGGATCATGTCAAGCGCCCGCAGCGCGGCCAGCTCGCGGATGCGCGCCCTGTCGCCCCGCAGCGTCAGCCGCTCCACGCGCACGCCCTGCGCGTCCGCGCAGGCGACATACACCAGCCCAACGGGCTTTTCCTTTGTGCCGCCGTCCGGCCCGGCGATGCCCGTCGTCGCGACGGCGATATCCGCGCCGCTGCGCTGCCGCAGGCCCTGCGCCATCTCGCGCGCCGTCTGTTCGCTGACCGCGCCGTGGGCGCGCAGCGTTTCGGGGCTGACGCCGCAGTATTTGATCTTCGCCTCGTTGGCGTAGGTGACATGCGCCTCGCCCAGCGCAGCCGAGATGCCGGGATAGTTGACCAGCTTCGCCGCGACGAGCCCGCCCGTGCAGCTCTCCGCCGTGGCGACGCTCAAGCCCCGCTCGGTCAGCGCGCGGCCGGCGGCCTCCTCCATCGAGCTCTCGCTTGTGTCCGTGACGGCATAGACGCTCTCGCCCAGGATGCGCTTGAGCGCGTCCACGACGGGGCGGAGCTTGTCCAGCGCGTCGCGCTCGCTGTCCGCCTTCGCGCTCACGCGCAGCTGGCATTCGCCGACCTGGCAGTAGGGCGCGACCGTCACCTCGCCGTCGCCCTCGATGTAGTTGGCGCACAGCTGCGCGACCTGCGACTCGCCCATGCCGTAGATGCGGATGTAGCGCGAGGCGATGCAGCCGCCCATGCGCGCGGCCAGACGCGGATAGACCTGGCGCTCGAACATGTCCGCCATCTCGTGCGGCGGGCCGGGGAGCTGCACGACGGTCTTGCCGTCCCGCTCGATCATGCAGCCCGGCGCGGTGCCGCAGGCGTTGGGCAGGATGATGCTGCCCGCGGGAAAGAGCGCCTGCTTTCGGTTGCTCAGCGGGCAGACACGGCCCATCTTGGCAAAGTAATCCTGTATCGCGCGCCAGCTCGCCTCGTCGTAAACCATCGGCAGATGCAGAAGCTCCGCGGCGGTCTCCTTGGAGAGGTCGTCCTGCGTGGGCCCCAGGCCGCCGGTCGTGATGACGATGTCGCTCCTTGAAAGCGCCAGCACCAGCGTCTCACGCATGCGGGCGGGGTTGTCGCCCACGGTCGTGTGATAGTAGACGCTGATGCCCAGGCTCTGCAGGCGGCGCGAGAGCACCTGCGCATCCGTATTGGCAATCTGCCCCATCAGCAGCTCCGTGCCGATGGCCACAATCTCCGCTACCATGCTTACTTCGCTCCTCCCAGAACGCTGCGGTTCTGCCAGACGTATTCGCCCATCGAGTACAGCGTCATGACCGCGGTCGCCAGCGTCAGCAGCGAGGCGATCACGCCGCCCTCCGTCACGGTCAGCAGCATGACCAGCAGCATCTGCAGCACGGTCTTGACCTTGCCGCTCATGCCCGCGGCGATGACGTGCCCCTGCTCCACGGCGCACAGCCGCAAGCCGGAGACGACGAACTCCCGGGCGATAAAGATGATGCAGGCGACGACGTTGAGCCGCCCCATCGCGGTGAGCATGATGAAGGCCGTATGCGTCAGCAGCTTGTCCGCGATGGGATCCATGAACTTGCCAAAGTTGGTGATCAGGCCGTCCCTGCGCGCGATTCTGCCGTCGAGCATGTCCGTCAGCGACGCCAGCACGAAGACGGCGAGCGGCAGCAGGCACAGCGCCCCGGCATCCGCGAACAGCCAGAGCAGCACGAGATAGACCGGCACCAGCGCCACGCGCAGCAGCGTCAGCCGGTTGGGCAGATTCAGCGAGCGCCAGCCATCCAGCAGCTTTTTCATACGCGCACCCCCATCAGGTCGTAGGCCCTCGCCCCGGTGATTCGAACGTCCACGAACGAGCCGATCTCACAGGGCTCCTCGGAGCCGAAGTAGATACAGCCGTCCGTCTCGGGCGCCTCGGATTCGCTGCGCCCGACATAGCGGTTTCCGCGCTTTTTCTCCACCAGCACGCGGCAGGTCGTGCCTACGCGCGCGCGATTCTGCGCAAGGGAAATCCCATGCTGAAGGGTCATGAGCGCGTCATAGCGCGCCTGCTTGACGCTCTCCTCGATCTGATCGGGCATCTGCGCGGCAAGCGTCCCCTCCTCCGGGGAGAACATGAACGCGCCCATGCGGTCAAACTTCGTCTCCCGCACGAAGTCCATCAGCTCGTCAAAATCCTCCTGTGTCTCGCCGGGAAAGCCGACCATCAGCGTCGTGCGCAGCATCATGCCGCGCGCCTTGAACTTCGCGCAGACCTCGCGGATGTGCGCGCTCGTGTCGGTGCGGTTCATGTCCGTGAGGATGTGCTGGCTGATGTGCTGCATCGGCAGGTCGAGATATTTGCAGACGTTGGGCAGCCGCGCGATGGTGTCAAGGAGCCTGTCGTCCACGCGCTCGGGATAGCAGTAGAGCGTGCGCAGCCAGTCGACGCCCGGGATCGCGGCGACCTTCTCGATGAGCTCCGGCAGGCGGCTCTCCCCGCCCCCGTCGGTGCCCCAGCGGGTCGTGTCCTGCGCGATGAGCGTGAATTCCCGCACGCCCTGCCCGGCGAGCCGGCGCACCTCCTCGAGGATATCCGCCTCGGGGCGGCTGCGGTAGCCGCCGCGGATCAGCGGAATCGCGCAGTAGGAGCAGCAGTTGTCGCAGCCCTCGCCGATGCGGATATAGGCGCTGTACTTCGGCGTCGTCAGCACGCGGCCATACTCGAAGAACGTGCCGTCGTCGTCGGTGTAGACCGGGCGCGCGCCCGCAAAGGCCTCGCGGATCGCCTGGTCGAGCTTCGCGTATTCGTTGACGCCCAGGATGACGTCGACCTCGGGCATCTCCTCGCGGATGGCCTCCGGATAGCGCTGCGCAAAGCAGCCCGTCGCCACCAGCAGGCGGCAGCGGCCCGTCTGCTTGTACTCCGCCATTTCAAAAAGGGTCGCGATGGCCTCCTCCTTGGCGGACTGGATGAAGCCGCAGGTATTGACGATGATGACCTCCGCGCGGGCGGGGTCGGAGACGATGCGGTAGCCGTGCTCCGACAGAAAGGCGAGCGTCTGCTCGGAATCGACGCGGTTTTTGCTGCATCCCAGAGAGATCAGCCCAACAGTTGTTGCCAAAGTCGTTCTCCTTTAAAATCAGGTGGTGTCAAGGCGCGGCGCGCCCTGAAGATGAACATGCATACAGATATATTTTATCATGCGCAGGCGCCAAATACAAGGAAAAACAACGCCGGCCCCATCCGCCTCACGCAGCGGACGGGCCGGCTTTCATTATAGCACAGCCGCGCCGGAATGCAAGAACATTTGTTCCCATTTTGGCCGGCTTTTTCACACGTCGATGCCCTGATCTGCGTGTGGGCAGTAGGTCAGATAGGCAAGCAGCAGCGTCGAGGTATCCGGCAGGGAGAGGCAGAAGACCGGGGGCGCGCCGCGCCGGGCGACGTCGGGCAGCTCCTGCGAGAGCAGGAAGAGGCCGCTTCCCTGCGGCATACGCCGCACGAAGGCGAAGCGCACGTCCTCCCAGGGCAGATAGAGCCCGCGCCCCGCGCCGACGCCCTCCTCGCTGATGCGCGGACAGGTCATCAGCGCGACGCCCGCGCGGTTGACGAGCATGGCTCCGGCCAGACAGAGCCCGAAGGCCGCAGCGGTCAGCCCAAAGGCGAGCGACAGAGGCTCCTGTCCCGCGGCGCGCAGGAGCATCAGCGCGGCGGTCAGGAAGGCGATCAACGCCGTCGGGAGCATGAGAGCAGGATAGAGCGCCGCCTGATGCCAGAGCGGGCGGAGCCGGCCCTTCGGCCTTCGGCACGGCGGAGGCGTCAGATCGACGCCGTAGGGACAATAGGTCTGCACGGCAGCGGCCAGCCGCCGGCTCAGCGGCGCAACGAAGCCCCATTCCCCGCAGACCGGCGCGCTGTGGAGCATCTGCAGAAAGTCCGCCCGTCCTCGGTAGAGGCCATAGAGATAGACCCGCCGGCTGTTGCAGCACAGCGCGCCCAGCGCCGCCAGATCGCTCCACGGCGTGCGGCGCACGCGCAGCAGGAAGCCGACGCCCACGCCCTGCCCATCCACGAAGAACCGGCAGGAGAGCAGCACAAAGCACAGCGCCAGCAGCAGCCCCGTCGCAAAGAGCAGCACACGCGACAGGCCGTCAAGCCCCGCGCCCTTGCACAGATCGCGCGCAAGCGCACAGGCGATGGCCAGCGCGCAGGAGGCTGCGCTCAGCCGGGGATAGCGAAGCACGCGAACCATGGCAACCTCCTTTCCTGCTCCTTCGCAAACCGGATCAAAGTGGAAAAGAAGAGGCTCCAGTCGCTGAAGCCTCTTCGGAAGTATCAGGCTTTCCCCGCCCGGCCATCCGGGCAAATCCCCTGGCCGCGCCGGTCACGGATTGGCCGGCGGCAGCGTCGCCTCGGCCACCGGCTCGGCGGCGGCGGGCGTCTCCTGCGGCTCGACGGTCTCCTGCGGCTGAGCCGTGGCGTCGCCAAAGCCATAGCCGCTGCGCGTGCCGGGCAGCTCGTCGATCAGCACGATCTCCGGCTCCGCCTCCTCAGCCTCGGCAGCCGCCTGCGCAGCCGCTTCCGCCTCAGCCGCGGCCTTCGCGGCGGCCTCCGCCTCCTCGCGCATCTGCTGCGCGCGCAGCACGGCGGCCTGCGTCACGGGCTGGCGGCCGGAGTCGATCACGCCCAGCGCCGCCTGCATGACGGCGTAGGGGCAGTCGCTGGTGAGCACGACGTCGCGGTACGGGCTCGAGGACGTGTGCCGTCCATTGCGCATCTCGACATGCGTGTAATCCGAGCCGGAATTCTTGTTGCCCTCGACAGCAATCGGGTCGCCCGCCTCCAGCACGTCGCCGCGCTTGACGGAGATCTTCTCGCAGTGCAGGTAGAGCAGCGTCACGTCGTATTCGGCGTTGTAGACGGCGACGGTGCCGTTGCTGTCGCCCGCGCGGGTCACCTCGCCGCCCAGAATCGCATGCAGCTGCGCGCCCGGCTCGTATACGAAGTCAATGCCCTCGTGGATGCCGGTGAAGCCGTAGTTGCCCTTGCTGTTCGCGCGGCGCTCGCAGTACTGGCCGTAGAATATGGCCGTCTCGCCATAGTCGCCGCCGTAGAGGCCCTCGCGCATCGCGTCGGTGATGTCCAGCACGACCGGCGCGACGGCATAGGTGCCGTTCTCATCCTCGACGATGTACTCCGGCGGGACGTCGGAGGCAAACGGCGTCAGGACGTACTTGCCGTGGTTGACGGCATAGACGTTGTCGTAGTAGGTCACCTTGCGCCGGCGGATGTGCAGGGACTGGCTGATGAACCAGCGGGACTGCGTGGTCAGCTCGTGCGGGTTCTCCGGCCCGGCCGCTTCTTCGGGCTGATCTGCGGGCGTATCCTCCGGCCCCGCTTCAACATTCTCCGGTTCAGCCGCTGCCCCGGTCTGCGCGGCAGCCGGCTCCCCCGGCGTCGCCGTAGCCTCCTCGGCATACGCATTCATCGCAAAAAGCAGGCCGGCAAGCGCGAGCACCGCGATCCATTTTCTCTTCATTTTGGTTATCCTCCGTTTTCGGAAAGGCCGCAATCGCCTCATTCTTCCTTTATTATACCAGACAGCGCTTAAAACTCAAGCATTTTTTGCCGGGCCTTCCATTTATTTCCCCCTCCCCGGGCAGATTTGCTTTTTCCCCGGCGTCATGCTATCATGGGCGCATCAGAAAACGCAGGAGGACAACAGCGATGAAAAAAGCGGCGGCATGGGCGCTTTGCGCGGCCTGGATGGCCCTGATCTTCTTCATGTCGGCGATGCCGGGCGACGTCTCCGGCGAGCAGAGCGGCACGATCGTCGACCTGCTGCTTGGCGCGCTTGAGACCGCGGGCGTTGCGCAGGAGGCCATCGATCCCGCGATGCTCGAGCTGCTTTTGCGCAAGGGCGCGCACATGGCCGAATACGCGGTGCTCTTTGTGCTGCTTTTTCGCGCGCTGCGCCTGAGCGGCGCGCGCCATCCGGGGCTGACCGCGCTGCTGATGAGCGCCGCCTACGCCGCGACGGACGAGTTTCATCAGATGTTCAGCGAGGGACGCGGGCCCAGCCCCGTCGACGTGCTGATCGACACCGCCGGCGCGGGGGGTGGATGGGGCGTACTCACGCTGCTTTCCAAACGCCCAAAAGCCCTGTCCAAAAAGGAAGGCTGATCCGCGCTCGTAAGCTGCTTTCTTATGAGAAAAAGCCCTCCCCTTTGGGACCGGAGCCTGCCGCGCCCTGTGGGCGATCAAGGCAGGCGCAGCGTCGGGAACCGCAGGGAGCGCTTGCGCGACCATGCGGGTTCCCCGGGGAGGTTGGTTCCGAAGGAACCGGGTGAGGTCTTCCCGCTCAGACCTTTTCAATCTGGTTGAGCTTTTCGTTGAGCGCGAGCAGCTCCTCCTTGCTCAGCTTGATGCCCGCCATGCCAAGCATGCCCGTCAGGCGCAGCATCGTGAAGCCGCCCATCATCTTCATCGTGTCCTCGTTGATCTCAAAGCCCGCGGCCTTCTCATCGCCCCGGGGCGTGAGCGTCTCGCGGATGAGCCTCGCGCCCTCCGGGGAGCGCATGATGTCGCTCATCTTGTCGGTCAGCGAGAGATGGCCGTCCCGCTGCGTGACGTCGAACCAGTTGAGCACGGCGCCCCGCTCGCGCAGGCGGTAGGCCTCGTTGAAGACCTCGACCCGGCGGATGACGCTCTCGTCGCGGCAGTCCCCGGCGACGGCGAGCAGATGCGTCTCGCCCTCGTTGGGCACATCGAAATAGAAGAAATGCAGGTCGCTCCTCTGCCTGCCCAGGCTCTTCCCATCGGCGAAGAGCTCGACCTCGGGCTGATTGGAATAGACCGTGACCTTCGTCACCGGCTCCACGCGCTCGACGTAGCGCTTGCCGCACAGGTGGACGAAGGGGTCCTCCGACAGCCAGGCCTTGTAGGCGTAGAAGGCGTCCTTTTTGTATGTCCGGTCAAACGTCACCAGGCCCTTGTGGTTCTGGCCGTTTTCGCCGCCCTCGGCGCGCGCGTCCGCGCCAAAGTCGAACATGTTCCACACGTGCGTCGCCCAGAGGTAGGGGCGCGTGAAGAGCTGCTTGATGAGCTCCTCGTGGTAGTAGGCCTGGTATTCCTCGGTGTAGTCGCCCGCGGTTGGGTCGGAGGTGTGCCAGTTGAGCGCTTCGCAGCCGTACTCGCTCACGCCCAGCGGAATTTTCGGGAACGTCTTGTGGAAGTCGTCGAGCCACGGGCCGTTCATCGAGGTGTCGCCGCCGTACCAGCCGAAGTAATGATTGTAGGAGACGACGTCGGGAATCTGCACGATCGGGTCGTTCTTGTCGCACATGGAGACGTATGCCATGACCGTCTTTCTCGTCCTGTCCATGCTGTGGCAGAGGTCGTTGAGCTTTTTATGGTTGGCGAGCATGGAATTTCTCTCCGATGCGCCGGTGTTCATCGTGATCTCGTTGGAGAGGCCCCAGACGACGATGGACGGATGGTTGTAGTTCTGGATGATCAGCTCCTTCATCTGCGAGAGGGTGTTTGCCTCGCCGCCGGGCATGTGCTTGGAGATATAGGGAATCTCCGCCCAGACGACCATGCCGCGCTCGTCGCACAGGTCGTAAAAGAGCTGGTCGTGCTGATAGTGCGCCAGGCGGATGGTGTTCGCGCCCAGCTCGCAGATCAGATCCATGTCCTCGCGGTGATGCTCCGGCAGCAGCGCGTTGCCGATGCCCCAGCGGTCCTGATGGCGCGAGACGCCGCGCAGCGGATACGCTTCGCCGTTGAGGAAGAAGCCGCGCTGCGGGTCGATCTCAAAGGAGCGGCAGCCAAAGCGCGCGCGCACGCTGTCGAGCGCCTTTCCCTCCGCGAGCAGGTCGGCCTCAGCGGTGTACAGGTACGGATCCTTTCGCCCGTGCCACAGGTGGGCGTGGGCGATCTCCGTCTCAAAGACGGTCTCCCTGGCGGGGCAGGTCTTCTGCGCGACGATTTTGCCCTGTGCGTCGCGCAGGGTAAAGCGCAGCTGCTGCCCCTCCCGCGCGTCCGTGAGCCAGACCTCGGTCTTGACGCGCGCATCCTCCCCGTGCATGACCGGGGTCACAGCGATGCCCGGCCCGCCATAGCAGCAGAGGTCAAAGTGCGACCGCGGCACGCCGATCAGGCTGACATCGCGGTAGAGCCCGCCGTAGAACGTGAAATCCGCCATCTGCGGATAGACCGTGTCGCTCGCGCCGTTGTCGACGCCCACGACGATCAGCGCGTCGCCCTCGCGCCCGATGGCCTGCGTCACCTCGGCGCGGAAGGTCGAATAGCCGCCGTCGTGATGACAGACGTGCCGCCCGTTCACATAGACGTCGGCAGAGGCGTTCGCGCCTTTAAACTCCAGATACAGCCGCTCCGCCTGCGGGATCTCCTCGCGCGGCAGCTGCTTGACATAGTAGCACAAGCCGCGATGGTAGTCGTTGCCGCCGTCCTGGCCGTCGATGGCGTTGAAGGTGTGCGGCAGGTTGACAAAGTATGCCGGGCTGGGCATCGCCTCCGGCACCCGGGAAGCATCCATCGTGAACGCCCATTTACGGTTCAGGCTGATCGTTTCTCTCATGCTTTTCCTTCCTTTCCCTTTTTCGGGGGAGTGCGCCTCCCCCTTGTCCCGTTCGCACCCTCGGGCGCGCCTTTGGGCCTGTTTCGCTCCGCGGGCCGGTCATTCCTGCTGACTGCCCTCTTTTTCATGCCGGCTTCGCAGCCGCGCGACGTTTTCGTCGACCTGCTTCTTGTGCAGCGGATACCACAGGGCCAGCACGAGCGCCAGCAGCGCAAAGCCGACGCCCGGCACCAGCGTCGAGATGGCGAAGATGCCGTGCAGCACCTCGGGCGTCTGGCTGCCGCCGGCGCCCGGCACATAGCCGGTCAGGGTCAGCAGCCAGCCGGAGAGCCCGGCGGAGACCGCCTGTCCCAGCTTGCGCGCGAAGGAATACAGCGCATAGACGGAGCCATCCTCGCGCACGCCGGTGCGCAGCTCCGCGTCGTCGATGACATCCGTGATCAGCGCCCAGGTGACCATCGAGAACAGCCCCAGGCCCAGCCAGTTCAGCGTCTGCAGCCCGACATAGACCCAGACGTTTGCCGGCCGCAGCGCATAGGTCACACCGCAGATGACCGCGGCGGCAGCACTGGCCGCGGCGCTCAGCTCCGCCTTGCCAAAGCGCGCGGAGAGCGGCTTGACGGCGATAGCGGCCACGCTCATGCTGACCATCATCAGCAGCGTCGAGGCGGACTGCGCGGCGGCGTTGTTGTAGTATTCGGGATAGACGTAGCCCGCCATGTTCTGCATCGTCAGCTGCGCGAGCAGCAACAGGACGGAGCCCACGATGATCGAGACGAGCGCGCGGTTGTGCAGCGCGCCTTTGATCATGTCCCTGACGGAGACCTTGACCTGCACCTGCGCCTCGCGCACGACCCGCTCCTGCGTCAGCGCGTAGCACAGCAGATAGCAGACGATCGCCAACAGGGAGAACACGCCTGCCGCCAGCGTCACGCGGCTGCCCACGAGCGTCTCCACGCCGTCCCGCTTTTGATAGGCGATCAGCGGCAGCACGACGCCGATCACCGTGCCGGCGAGCATGCCGCCCATCGTCCGAAAGGTCGAGAGGCTCTGCCGGTCGCCGGGCTCTGCGGAGATCGCCGAGGCCATCGAGCCGTAGGGGATGTTGATGGCCGTATAGAAGACCGAGCTCCAGAGAATATAGGTGACGAGCAGGTAGAGCACCCTCGCCGCGTACGGCCACTCGACGATGCCGCCCAGGTACATCAGAAACGAGGAGAGTGCTACCGGCACGCACATGCGCTTGATCCACGGCTTGAATCGGCCTACGCCCGGCACGACGCGGCTCCTGTCGCACAGGCGGCCCATCGTCACGTCGGTCACGGCGTCGGTCAGCCGCGCGAGCATCATGATCGTGCCGACCGCCCCGGCGGAGATGCCCACGACGTCCGTGTAGAACTTCATGAGGATGATCGTCGAGAGGATGAACGTGAAATCGTTGCCGAAATCGCCGAAGAAATAGCCGAGCTTGTCCCGGATTCCGAAGGGACGCTGTTTCCGCTCCTTTGCCATGCTGCTTCCAGTCCTTTCCTGTTTTGCCGCCAAGCGGCCTTCATCGGGGTTATTCTGACCCAAAAGGCGCATTTCGATCAGGAAAAACAGCTTTGGGATGTTTATCAGCCAAAGGATGGATGATTTGCACAAAGCGAAGAAGGGAGTCTGCGGGATGAAATCCCGCAGACTCCCTTCTTCGCTTCGCGCCTATGCCCGCATCTATCCAGAAAAAGCATCAGCACGCCCGGATCGCTCCGCCCATGCTGAGGTTTTCAAACTGTCCATTCATCACCGCGACCTCGCCGCCGACGATCACGCAGCGGATGCCGGTCGGCGCGGCGTTCGGGCAGCCCAGGCCCGGGAAATCCGCCTGATCCATGATCTCCTCCGGATCAAACACGAGCAGATCCGCGTCGCTGCCCGGCCGCAGCCGTCCCTTGCCGCGCAGGCTGAACACCTTCGCGGGCAGCAGCGTCGCCTTGTAGATCGCCTGCTCCCAGGTCATCTCGCGGCGCTCGCGCACCATCTCGCGCAGGTAGCGCGGGAAGCTGCCGGCGATCTGCGGATGCCCCTCGCGCGGCTTGTACGTCCCCGCGTCGGTAGAGATCATCGTCAGCGGATAGCGCGCAATGGCGTAGACGGCCTCCTGGTCGCCCGTGTTGACGACGACGGCGTCCTGCGGGTGCTCCGCGCGCAGATGGGCAAGCAGCGCCTCGTCGGGCTGCTGGCCGATGTGCTCGCCGGTAATCACGCGCAGATGCCAAAGCTCGATGCCGTTGTCGCGCATGATGCCCGGCTCAAAGAGCGCCGAGCCGACCGTCGAGCACCAGTCCTTGTACATGCCGCTATCCAGATGCACGTCGATGCCGTCGTTGCGCGCGTCCTCGAGAATCGCCAGCGCGTGATACTCGACGCCCACGCCGTACTGATAGACGAAATGGGAGATCACCAGGCGGCAGCCGGTCGCGCGGGCGAGGTCAATCGCCTCCTCGAGGGAATGCAGGTCGGTCATGGAGTTCATCCGCGTGTCGATGGCGACGGGGCGGTCCATCGCCTTCGCCTCGCGGCACAGCGCCTCCATCTCCTCAATCGACGCGCCCGGCGTATAGGCCGGGCCGAGCGACACGCCCGCCGCCCCGCAGGCAAGCGCCTGGCGGCACAGCCGCGCCATCGTCTCAATCTGCTCCCCCTGCGCGGGGACGAAGGGATCCGTAACCCCCGCCGCCTCGCGCAGCGAGCACATGCCGATCAGCTCCGCCTGATGGATCGGGAAATGCGCCTGCGTGTCGAGGAACGCGCCCATGTCGAGCGGGGAGAAGCCGCAGTTGCCGCCGACGGTCGTCGTGATGCCCTGAAGCAGGGAGAGCGTCGCCGTGTAGCGGTCGCCGTCGATGTGGCTGTGCGGATCGATGAAGCCGGGGCAGACAATGCAGCCCGACGCGTCGATCACGCGCGCGCCCGCAGTCGGGCGCAAAGCGCCGGGCGCGGCGGTCTGCGCCACGCGCCCGTCCCGGACGAGCACATCGCCCGCAAAGCGATGCATGCGCTCGGGATCGACGATCGTGCCGCCGGCGATAAACAGCTCGGACATGGGGAACACCTCTTTCAGTCGGAAACATGCGCGAAGCGAAGATGGGGTCTGGGGACCGGTCCCCAGACCAGGGGGGTGGGGGATGAAATCCCCCATCGTTTCCATATCGCGAAGCGATGAATAGAAAAGTAGTCAGGGAGCGAAGCGTTACCTGCCGGTGGATTTTTCTGAAGGCTCGATTTGAGAGCAGTATGCATCTTTGCTTGGCAAATCAGCCCCGTTTCAATCGTAGGATGCTTCGCATCCTGCTCTGAAACGCATTTTTCCCTTGATCTTATGGGCTACGTTGGG
>SFHU01000013.1 GCA_004555535.1 Clostridiales bacterium | reverse complement strand
GTCAGCAGCTCGTGCAGACCGGCTTGTTCCTTTTCATAGGTCGCTGTCAGCGCTTCAAAGCGGCTTTCCGGAATCTTTCCCAGCGCGTAACGCTCATAGAGTGTGCGGATAATCGCATCCAGTTCGTCAATACGTTGCCTTGCATGATCAGCCTCAGCTTGTTTGCCTCTGACCTCATCCGCATGACGCAGGGTGGATACCTCGCGCACCTTTTCCGCAAACTCAGCTTCGTTACCGATAGCATATCGCCCAACGGAACGGATGGCCTGCAATACAAGCTCCCGCACATTCTCCGTGGAGATGTAATGACCGCAGCAACCGTTGCCATGGCTGTAGGTCGGGCAGTCGTAGAAATCATCCGAACGCCTGCCGGTCTTTCCGGCCTTGCTCCTGCGGTTGTGCATGAGCGCGCCGCACTCGGCGCAGACCAGCTTGCCGGTCAGGGGATTGGCTGTGCCGGTACTGTCTGTCCGTCTGCGAACGAACAAGGCGTACTGCGCCAGCTCCCAGCGGTCTGTCGGGATGATGGCCTCGTGCGTGTTTTCAAAGACGCGCCATTCCTCGCGGGCGTTCTGCACGCGTCTGGCTTTGAGGCCATTCTTGGACGAACGGAAGTTGACCGTGTGCCCCATGTATTCCGGGCGCTTCAGGATGTTCGTGACGGTTGCGCCGTTCCATGCATAGGGTTTGCTCATGTCCGTGCTGGAGCGCTTCATGCAGTTGTCGTGGATGGCATTGTAGTAAGAGGGGCAATACACATGTTCAGCGGCAAGGAGTTTTGCGATCTCATATGGCCCGTGGCAATCCATGGCCAGCTCGAAGATGCGGCGCACAATGGCTGCGGCTTCCTCATCGACGAGCCAATGATTCTTGTCCCCCGGGTCTTTGTGATAGCCGTATATGCACAGATTGTTGGTCGGCAGGCCCGAGTTGCCCTTCTGCCGGTAGCAGGTGCGCATCTTCCGCGACTGGTCGCGCAGATACATCTCGTTGAGCACGTTCATGAACGGCGCAAACTCGCTGCTGACCGGGTTACTCGTATCCATGCCGTTGCCAATGGCGATGAAGCGGATGCCCTTCTGCCGGAAGTAGACCTCCGTGTAGAAGCCTGTTTCCACATAATCACGTCCCACACGGCTGAGGTCTTTGGCGATGACGACGCCAACCTTGCCCGCGTCAATGTCCGCAACGAGATGTTTCCAGCCAGGGCGCTCGAAGTTGCCGCCGCTGTAGCCGTCGTCCGTGTAGTGGCGGTAGTTGGTAAAGCCGTGCTCGTCGGCATAGCTCTCAAGCTGCCGCTTCTGATTGGTGATGGAGTTTGATTCGCCCTCCTGCTCATCGTCGCGGGACAATCGCTCATAGAGGGCGGTGATGAGCGGCCCGGTGTTTTGAATTTGTTCCACTGTATTCTCCTTCCTGGGGGATGGGTGTGATTCTCCCTCTGCCTATAGGACAAACGCCCGGCTTTTTCGGAACTGTTTTTTTGATGATCCGAGGATTTTTTCTCTTAATGAGGAAAAATCTGGTTGTCCCTCTGCCTATAGGACAAACATCGGCCTTTTCCGGAACTGTTTTTACGGCATGCGAAAAAGAAATTGACATTTTACTCCTCTCTAACTATAATATATACGAACTTATGTTCCTATTTGTATTAGGTGGAGAAGCAGATGCGTACAGAGTATAGGATGCGGGACATGGTTTTCTACGATGATGACGGCAACGAAATCCCGGACGAGGAACTGCCCTGGAGCAGCAATGCAAAGGAGATTGATCCCTGCGACGATTCACAGGACTGGGTGTATCAGGATGATGGAGACGGTACCGAGGATGTTTCCGATGTGCCTTTGCAGACTGAAAAGGTTTTGATTGCCCCGGAGGATACACGCTCCGCTGCCGAACGCAGAAAGCGTGTGGCGCAGAGCGTGCGAGAGGAGGCGCTTCGCAGGCTGGAGCTTTCTGCCCGGACGGCAGCGGAGTTTCAGTCCGTGGTCAACTGGTATGACCGCGAAGAACAGAGCCGGATGCGCAGGGAGCGGCGGTACGAAAGTCTGCGCGGCAACACGCTCATAGAATACCTCGCGCCAGACGACGGCGGTATTGTGCCGCACAGCATGAGCTGCCCAACCTTCCGGCAGATCTGTCGCGGAGAGTTTGATGATCTCCTTTGCAACTGCCTGTTCCGGATGCACGATCTGACGGATCGGGATCACCTGCGGCAGATTGTGATGAACCTGAAGCAGGATCACAAGGAAATCCTGTACTTCCTGGGGGTTCGCCTGCACTCCTCGCAGCAGCTGGCCCTTCTGCGGGGGCAGACAGAGCGTAATATCCGAAAGGTGCGTGGGACGGTGCAGCGCAAAATCCACAAGAAGTTGTTTGCCGCGCTCACAGAATTAGCGAAGGAAAACGGAGAATTGACACATCAGGAACAGGCATTTTTGAAGGAATACAAACCCACGCAAAGGAGGTGGGCAGCCCATGACGGTAAACCTGTTTGAGCACACCCATGCGCATTGGGCGAAGTACAGCGACTACGAATGGCGAACAGCGCCTGACGGGCATGACTATCTGCTGCCCACTACCGATGCAAAGCCGTCCGTGTATGACCCCATTCGGCAAGCCGATGCGCTCGTCGTGGAGGCCGTCAATATCGGGCTGCTGCTGTTCCACAAGGTGTCAGATTCAAAGCTTAAGGAGGCCATGCTGGGCTTTGCCCGCCGGTACGGCCTGCTCGGCCTGATGACTGCGCTCCCGACCACGCCCCGGTTTGTGGAGTATGAGAAGGTCTACCTGCCGAAGAATCCGTACATCCGGCAGGAGACCATGGAGACGCAGGATTACCTGAGGCTCTTTTTCCCGTTTACCATGCCGGACTTCTACAAGCGGGGTATTGAATCGCTCTGGCAAATCTCCGGCGAGGACAGGATGCAGATTGCGTTGGCGATGACCTTCAGGGACGAGCCGCAGGCGAAGGCTATGTCATTCATGCGGGACTACGGTGAGCGCTTCGACTGGCTGAAAGAGGTCTTCCGGGACTGGGCGTTTGCCTTCACGTCCGCTTATCTTTATGAACACGACAGGAAGTACCTTGATCGAAACGCACAGGAGCTGTACCAGCAGGGCATTGCGTGCTTTGAGGGCAATGTGCCCGGTTACCATCTGGAACTGCGCGACCATCCCGTGATGGTATGGGACTTCCATTCACTGCTGTTGACCATTCGGTTCTTCTTCTCCCTGAGCCTGACCGACACGAAGAATCCGCTGAAGATGTGCGAGCATTGCCAGCGGGCCTTCATCGCCAAGCGTGCCGATTCCCGATTCTGCTCGGATGATTGCCGGAAGAAGCACAAGGGAGAAGAATAAACAGTCAAGCAAGTACGAAGGAGAGGATGCGGAGAACGCAATCGGTCACCCTGTTCAGCAGCCATGCCGCAATGCTTGGTGCAAAGGCGAAGAACAGGCCAATACCGGCTGCTTGCCACACCATCCACGGCTGCGCATGAACGAGCCAACCGGAGACAGCTCCCAGCAGGAATACGCTCGCCAGCAGATGCGTGACGACGGACGAGAGTCCAAGCAGAACGGCACCTATCAGTTGGAGGGCAAGCAGAGCAAGAAGGACGGGGATTGCTGCAAGCCGGAGAGGCAGCTTGATGAGTTTCAGAAGCATACTGGACCTCCTTTCATGCGAAAACCAGCTCAGCAAGAAGAATCTCCTCGACCTGATGGTGGATGGCGTTCATTCGTTGCACCCATTCCATCTGATTCTCCGCTTTCAGTGCTTCTGTCACACCTTCCTGCGCCTGCGTCTGGCGGGTCAGCTGCTCCAGCCGTTCCTGACAGGTGCTGTCGATTTCCTGCAGGTGTTCCATGAGCGTACCGGAGAGCAGAAGCCGCGTGTACAGTCCTGGGCGATGTTCTTCGAGATAGCGCAGGCGCATCCGCCCATATTTGCCCACAGGGCGCTGTTCTGCTTCGGTTAAGCCAAGGTCGGGCAGAAGGTAATCTCTGTTTCTGTGATAGGTGAGCTTCATGGTGAAAGCCTCGCTTTCTGCCGCATAGAAAAAGCAGCTATGGTATTGAAGGTTTCCCTTCGTACCATAGCTGCTTGACATCCTCGTGGATTTGCAGTATATGTATATCATCAAGGGAAGGGAGGAACCTTCCCTTACATAATAACTACCGCACTTATAGCTCGTTTTTATCTGAGAATAGTATGAATGCTTTCTCTCCCCTTCGGGGAGAGAAAGCTCTTTTGTCGACAGTTTGAAAGGAGCCGAAAGGCTCCTTTTTGTATGCGGATTGATCTCGCCCCGCTTCGCGCGGGACAAAGCGCTTGGAGGGAGGGCATCAGGCGCTCATGGGCCTGAGCGCGATGCCGGCGGCGGCGAGCGCCTCGCCGATGCGCTGCGTGAAGAGCAGCGCCTTCTCCCCGTCGCCATGGACGCAGATGGAGTCCGCGCACAGGGAGACGTCCGTGCCGTCGACGCTGCGCACCTTGCCCTCCGTGACCATGCGCACAACGCGGCGAATGGCCTCGTCCTCGTCGGTGATCATCGCGCCGGGCTGGCTGCGCGGCACGAGCGTGCCGTCGCTGCGGTAGCCGCGGTCGGCAAAGACCTCGCTCTTGCAGGGAAGGCCGATGGCCTGCGCCGCGGTGAGCATCTCGCTGCCGCTCAGGCCGAGCAGAATGAGCCGGTCGTCAAACTCCGCGACGGCCTCCGCGATGGCGCGGGCGAGCGCGCTGTCCTTGGCGGCCATGTTGTACAGCGCGCCGTGCGGCTTGACGTGGCACAGCGGCATCTGCGCTGCGCGGCAGAAGGCGGAGAGCGCGCCGAGCTGATAGAGCATGTAGGCCTTGGCCTCCTTCGGCGTGACGGCGATGTTGCGCCGGCCAAAGCCCATCAGATCCGGAAAGCCGGGATGCGCGCCGATGTGGACGCCGTTTTCCCGGCAGAGGGCGACGGTGCGCTGCATGACGAGCGGATCGCCGGCATGAGCGCCGCAGGCGACGTTCGCCGAAGTGATCAGCGGGATGACCTGCTCGTCCATGCCGATGGTGTAGGCGCCGAAGCTCTCGCCCAGGTCGCAGTTGAGATCGACGGTTTTCATCAGAGGGTACCTCCTTGTGAGGGCGTCACAGCTTGAGCACGGCGTTGGGCACGTCCGTGATGAACATGTGCCCGGGAGCGTGCGTGATGACAAACGGCGGGCGGGAATGCATGACGACCGCCTGGGGCGTCACGCCGCAGGGCCAGAAGACGGGGGTTTCCCCCTCGCGGATGGTCACGGCGTCGCCGTAGTCCGGATGGGCGATATCGGTGATGCCGATGGCCTCCGGGCAGCCGATGTGCACCGGCATGCCGTGGACGCGGGGCATCTGCGCCGTGATGGCGACGGCGGCGGGGACGAGCGCGTGGGGGATCGGCCGCATGCTGACGACCATGTTGCCCGAGAAGACGCCGGCGCTCTGGCATGGGATGTTCGTGTTGTACATCGGCACGTTGACGCCCTCCTCGATCTGCCGCACGGGGACGCCTGCCTCGAGCAGGTCGCTCTCAAAGGAGAAGCTGCAGCCGATGAGGAAGCTCACCAGCTGGCGAGAGGGATCGTCAAAATACTCGGAGACGTCGGTCGTCTCCCTCGTCAGCACGCCGTTTTCGTAGATGCGGTATTTGGGAATGTCGCGCGCGATGTCGCTGCCCGCGCCGAACTGCGCAAACGTGCGGCTGCCGGCATCGGCGACCTCGAGCAGCGGGCAGGCCTTGGGATTGCGCTGGCAGAACAGCAGGAAATCCCAGGCAAGCTCCTTGGGCAGCACGACGAGGTTGCCCTGCGCGTAGCCGGGGCACATGCCCGTCGTCGGGCAGGTGATGGCGCCCTCGCGGATTTTCGCGCGCGCCTCGGCCGGGGTCATGGTCTTCATGGCATTTGCTCCTTCATATAGCTCCATTTGCTGCGTTCGAGCCGGAGGGCCTGCATGCCCCCGGCGGGGGTCACAAAGCGGAACGCGACGGGCGCGCCCGGGCGCGTCTGCGCGAGGACGGGCAGGTCGCAGGGCAGGACGGTCGCGATTTTCGCATAGCCGCCCGTCGTCTGATGGTCGGCGAGCATGACGATCGGCTGGCCGTTCGCGGAAATCTGCACCGAGCCCTCGACGATGCCGTCGGAGAGGATGTCCGAGCCGCGCACGGAGGCGACTGCCGGGCCGCTCAGGCGCGCGGCCATGCGGCCGGAATCGGGCGAGACGGTGTAGACGCCGTGCGTGAACGTATGAAGCCCTTCCGCGGTGAAGGCGTCGTCCTGCGGACCGGGCACGGCGCGCAGCAGCGGCATCACGGCATCGCCCAGAAAGCCCTGCGGGGTGGAGGGGCGCAGCAGCCAGGGCTTCTGCGCGATCGCCTCCGCGCCGCGCGAGAGCGCCGCCAGGCGGCGGGCGGAAGCGTCTCCCTGGCCGACGGGCAGCATGTCGCCCGCGCGGAGCGCGCGGCCTTCCAAACCGCCGATGTGCGTTTTCACATCCGTCGCGCGGCTGCCGAGCACGGCGGGCACGTCAAAGCCGCCGCTGACGGCGAGATAGCCGCGCAGCCCGCCGGTAAACGCGCCGATCTCCAGCACGTCGCCCTCTTTCATCAGGAACGGCCTGTTCATCGGCACGCTCTGCCCGTTGAGCGTGGGGGCGGCCTGCGCGCCCGTCAGCGCGGCGATCACAGGCGTCTGCGCCCGCAGCGTCGCGCCCATGAGCGTCATCTCGAGCACGGCGGTGTGCAGGCAGTCGGTATTGCCGCACAGCAGGTTGGAAAGCGCCATCGCATATTTGTCGCAGGCGCCGCATTCCGGAAAGCCCTCCGCGGCGTGGCCCGCGCGCCCAACGTCCTGAACGGTGGTGAGCGCGCCCGGGGTGATGACCTCGATCACGGTTGCTCCCCCCTCTCCTTGGCGGCGATGGCCTCAAATTCCTCCGGTCCGATGGGGACGAAGCGGATCAGGTCGCCCGCGGCGTAGGGCAGAGGCCGGCCGGGGACGAAGAGGCGCAGCGGCGTGCGCCCGATGAGCTGCCAGCCGCCCGGGGATTCCATCGGATAGATGCCCGTCTGCTGGCCGCCGATGCCGACAGAGCCGGCGGGAATCCTCGTGCGCGGGGAGGGAAGGCGCGGCGTGTATAGCCGCTCGTCGAGCCCGCCCAGATACGGAAAGCCCGGCAGGAAGCCGAGCATGTAGATGCGGTAGGGCTTGGCGCTGTGCAGGGCGATTACGTCCTGCTGCGGCAGACCGGCATGCTGCGCGACGAAGGGAAGATCCTCGCCGTATGCGCCGCCGTAGCAGACGGGGATGTCGACGGTTCTGCCGGTCTGCGGTGCCGAGGCGCTCAGCCCGCTGCCAAGCGCCTCAAGCCGGCGGCAGAGCGCGTCGTAGTCGGTCAGAAAGGGGTCGTAGCGGACGAGCAGCGACGCATAGGCGGGCACGCTCTCCGTCACGCCGGGAATCTGCGCGCGCAGGATGGCCTCGCGCAGCGCAGCGACGCGCGCGCCGGTCTCCTCGCTGATCGAATCGCCCAGCACGGCGAGCACGCCGCTCACGCCGACGGGATGCAGCTCCATGGACTCCCTCCTTCCGGGGCGGAACGCCTGGTCTTACTCAAAGAACCGCTTCTGCAGGACAGAGGTGAACCACCTGTCCGAATTGTGCGAGAAGCGCAGCGCATAGGCCGTGCACTGGCGCATCAGGCTGACGATGGCGGTGTTCATGCGCGTATCGAAGCCGTCGATGCCGGGCAGCAGCGAGCCGGTCATGTCGATCATACCGCTGCGGGCGGCGACGCGCATGACCTCCGCCTCCATCTCCTCGCTGTGCAGGATCTCGATATCACGCTTCAGGTAGGCCAGCGCGGCCATCAGGCCGTAGCAGCCCCAGTCGGAGCAGGTCGCCGTGATGATGCAGTCGGTCGAGGACGCGGCGAGGATGCCGTGGCCGCAGCCGCAGGCGCATTCGCCGTGCGCCGTGTAGGGCACATAGGCGCGGATGTGGTCGGCGATGGCGCCCATGCCGATCTCGTTGCCCAGGTCGCCGATGGCGACGGTCGGCACGCCCTGCGCGCGCAGGGCGGCCCACAGGGCGTCGCTCTTGGCTTCCAGCACGGTGACGTCCTGCCCGGCGGCGTTGTGGTAGACGCCGGCGTCGTTGGCGCCCGGCGCCTCGATGGCGATGGCCGCGGCGGGCAGACCGCCTGCAAGCAGTCGCTCCGCCTGCGCGTTGGCCTGCGACGCGTCCTTCGTGAAGGCGCACACGCCCATGCTCATGGGCAGCGCGCGCACCGTATCGATGTCTTCATAGATGTGCAGGCCGACGACGCTGGCGCACTTCTTGACGGCCTCCACGCAGTCCTGCGGGCAGACGATCACGGGCTTGGCGCCAAAGGCCAGCACCAGCGCGCGGCACAGCAGGAGCGAGCTGACCATGCCGTCCATCTCCGGCACCTTGTGCGGCAGCAGGACGAAGCCGGTCAGGATGTAGACGAGGTCGCCCTCGTGCACGGAGCGGCACAGCAGGGCGGCGGCGCGCATCGTCAGCGGCTCGCCGGCGAACGCGCGGCTGCCCGCGTAGAGAATGCGGCAGACGCCATAGCCGCGGGGGTCCAGGGTCATCAGCATGTCGAGGTTTTCACCGATATTTTGTCTTTCGAGTTCGTCGCGCTGCATAGAGCCGCTTCCCTTCCAAAAAGAAATGATTGCTTTGTGGCTTCGAAATTGCAATTACGCAGACATTATACATGCATGAAAGACGGAAATCAAGCTGCAAATCGACAAAATATGAAATATCTCTACGACGAGAATCGAAACGTCCTTTACGGGCTCCCCTCGGGCGCGGGGGATGCAGCCGGACAGATCAGCTCGGCGCGGGCGCCCTGCGCGTTTTGAAAGCGCGCCTCCCCGCCGTGCGCGCGAAGAATCCGAACGACGAGGTCAAGGCCGAGTATGTGCGGCGGACAGGGGATGCTCTCCCCGCGCAGCACGGCGAGCACGTCAGGCGGATAGCCCGCGCCGTCATCCCCGACGACGATGCGCAGCGCTTCCCGGCTGCCCTGAAGGATGCGCTGCGCGCGCACAAAGACGGCGCAGCCCGGCGGATTGTGGCGCGCGCTGTTGTACAGCAGGTTGTCGATGGCCCGGCGAAGCAGCGCCGCGTCGGCCATCAGGACGAGCCGGCCGGCCGCCTCGTCGAGCTCCAGCGAGGCGTCGCAGGCTTCGCCCGACGGGCTGTCGGCAAAGGCGGCGACGGTTTCGCGCAGCAGCGCGCCTGCATGCACAGGCGCAAGGCGGAGCGGCTGGGCGTCGTATTGAAGGCGCGAGGTCAGGTTGAGATCCCCGATCAGCGCGCGAATGCGCTCGGCCTGCGCGCGCATCTGCTGGGCCAGCCTGCGCTGGGCATCGGGAAGCGACGCCTCGCGCTCAAGCGCCTCCGCGCCGCTGAGGATCACGGCGAGCGGCGTGCGGATGTCGTGGGAGACGCCGGCGATCCAGTCCGTGCGCGCGGCGTCGCGTCGGGCGATTTCCGCCTTCTGTGCGGCGATCAGCGCGCCCGCGCGGTTGAGCTGCCGGGCAAGCTCGGCGGTCGCGCCCCGCTCCGGCAGACGGACGTCCCCGCCCCGGGCGAGCGCGTCGATCCCCTGGCCGATTGCGCGCAGCGAGCGTGCCGCCCGCCAGCCAAGCCACAGGCAGACGGCCAGAATCAGCGCCGCGTCGAGCAGGAGCAGCGGCACGAAGCCTGCGATCAGCGCGCCCAGCATATCGCTGTCCATGTAGAAGTTGAAGCGCGTGATGCTGTCCGGGGGCATGCCAAGGACGAGGAGACCAAAGCCGTTGCGATAGACGAAGACGGGATAGTCATCCAGATACCAGCGGGAGAGTGCGGCGACCTGGCCGACCGTGTAGGGATGGTCGAGCGACGCGGGAAGCTGCCAGCGCCAGAGCACGCTGCCGCCGGGATCCAGGAGCATGGCGAAGGCGCAGCCGCCCAGGCATTCTTCAACAGCGCCCGGCTCCGGCACAGGCAGGCCGTCCTCGCCCGGCATGAAGCGATCCGAAAAGCTGCGCAGGGGCAGCGTGCCCTGCTGCTGGGAGCGAAGACCGTAGGAGAGGATGACCCCGCCCAGAAGCGTGGCGTTGACCAGAAAGACGAGCAGCACGACGGCAAATGCCGCTGCGACGACCCGCCGGCAGAGGCTGGAGATGGTCCTCATGCGCGATCCTCCTTCATCAGGCGGTAGCCCAGCCCGCGCGCTGTCACGAGGAAGCGCGGATGGGAGGGATCCGCCTCAATCTTCTCCCGAAGGTGGCGGATGTGGACGTTCAGGCTGTTTTCATAGCCATAATAGCCCGCGCTCCAGACGGCCTCGCAGAGCGCGTCGTAGGTGACGATGCGGCCCCGGTTCTCGACGAGCCGGAGTAGCAGGGTGCGTTCGGTCGCCGTCAGCGCGAGCCGCCCCGACGGGCGCAGGACGCAGGCATCCGCGAGATCGACCGTGATTTCGCCCAGGCGCAGCGGTGCTGCGCAGGCGGGCACAGCGCGATAGGTTCGCCGCAGGATGGTCGCGATGCGCAGGAGCAGCTCCTGCGTCAGAAACGGCTTGGTCAGGTAGTCGTCCGCGCCCAGGCCAAGACCGTAGAGCCGGTCGGCATCCGCATCCCGCGCGGAGAGAAAGAGCACAGGGACGTCGGAGCGCGCGCGGAATTCGCCAAAGAGCGAGAAGCCGTCGCCGTCGGGAAGATTGATATCCAGCACGACGCAGTCGGGCGTCGTCCGGGCGAAGACCTCCCGCGCCTGGGCGGCTGTCTCCGCCGTGGTCAGATGGATATAGCCTGCCTCGGTGAGCGCGCGGACGATCAGAGCAAGCAGCGCCTGATGGTCATCCACCAGCAGAATATGCGCGTCCTGAATGCGATGCACGGGCGTTTCCTCCTTTTACGCTGTAAGTCCTTCTGCAAAGCTTCGGCCCCGGTCGTAAAGCGATGGGAGTCGCATCATTTTGTCGGTGATGCAACCGGCATCATGCCGGTTTGAACCGGAATCCTTTTCGGCTGTGCAGAAAAGCGCAGCGAAGGACTGCCCTGTGATTATACCATACGGGCGAGGCGCAAAACGCCCGGATGCGGCGAATTAAGGAAAGCTTAAGCGGGGGAAAAGCGGGGAGAAAGGCGGGCGCGGTATGCTTTCCCTGCGGCGGGCAGACGCCCCCGTGGAAAGGAGACATCCATGAACGTCATTGAAACGAAGGCGCTCACCAAGGTCTATGGCGGGCAGACGGCCGTTAGCGCACTCGAGCTGCGCGTGCCGGAGGGCTGCGTCTACGGCTTCATCGGCCCCAACGGCGCCGGAAAAACAACGACCCTCAAGATGCTGCTGGGCCTCGCGCATCCCACGCGCGGCAGCGTTTGTCTGCTGGGCCGGGAGATGAACGAAAAAAACCGGCTGGAGCTGCTGCGACAGACGGGCTCGCTGATCGAGCTGCCGTCCTGCTATGCGCATCTGACGGCCCGGGAGAACCTGCAAATCCTCGCGCAGCTCAAGGGCGTGAGCGAAAGGAAGATCGATCGCGCGCTTGAGATGGTGGAGCTTGAAGGCGAGGCGCGGCGGCGCGTCGGAGAGTTCTCGCTGGGCATGCGCCAGAGGCTGGGGATTGCGCAGGCGCTGCTCGGACAGCCGAGGCTGCTGATCCTCGACGAGCCGACCAACGGGCTTGACCCGGAGGGCATCCGCAGCATGCGCGCGATGATCCGCGCCCTGCCCGAGGCCTGGGGCGCGACAGTCGTCCTCTCCAGCCACCTGCTTGGCGAGCTCGAGCAGATGGCCGATCACGTCGGCATCCTCGACAAGGGGCACTTGCTCTGGCAGGGGCCGCTTGATCGCCTGATGGCGGAGCGTGGCGGAGAGGTCGTGGTCACGCGCCGGGCGCGGACGCTCGAGGAGATTTTCCTTGACCTTGTGCATGAGCGGGAGGAGGCGGAGAAGCCATGCTGAGTGCCATCCGTGTGGAGCGCATCAAGGCGCGCCGGCAGCATGACCTGCCGCTGGCGTCGGGCATCGCGCTTTCTGTGCTGCTCTGGGCCTCCAACATGGGCATGAGGACGGAGGATGCGCTGGCCTCCGGCTACGACGCGCTGCTCTACGCGATTCCCGTGATGCATACGGTCGTCATGCCGCTGGGAATGGCCGCGCTGGCCAGCCGGCTCTGGGACATGGAGACGAAGGGACAGAGCTGCCGTCTCCTCTTCACGGCGCAGCGGCGGGGGCATCTGTTCGCCGCCAAGGCGCTGCGGCTGCTCGCGCTGGATGCGTGGATCGTGCTGCTGGAGGGCGCGGGCTTCTTCGCGCTGGGGACGCTCAGGGGCTTTACGCGCCTGCCCGCCGCGGGTCAGGTCGCATGGCTGCTGCTGAGCACGTTCGCGGTCAACGCGATGCTGCTCTTTCTGCAGCTGCTGCTCGCCGTGCGCTCAGGCACGCAGCTGCTCCCGCTCTCGCTGGGCATGGCAGGTAGTTTGCTGGGCGTGTTCACGGCGTTCATGCCGCCGGCGCTGTGCTTCCTGATGCCCTGGAGCTACTATCTGCCGCTATCGAACATGGCGATGGACTGGGATCGCGCGACGCGCATCTGCACGTTTGTTCCACGTGCTCCCGGCGCGTTGCCGCTGTTGCTGTCCGCCGTGCTGGGCGCGCTGTTTGCGGTGCTCGCCTGCCGCGCGATCGGGCAAAAGGAGGTGTAGGGCATGGTGCTTCGCTGCTTTCGGGCGGAGATGCGCAAGCTGCGCGGCTCCGTCGTCTGGCTGGTCTTCCTCGCCGTGCCCCTGATTTCGGCGATCTATGGAACGTTCAACTACCTGCAGAATCAGGACGTCCTCAGCGAGAGCTGGTACAGCCTCTTTATGCAGCACACGCTGTTTTACGCGATGTTCTTTTTTGCGCCGATGGTCGGCGTCTACGCGGGCTATCTGTGGCGGCTGGAGCACAGGGGCGGCAACTGGAATCTCCTGATGACTGCGCCGGTGCCGCGCTTTTCGGTCTTTGCGGCGAAGGGGCTGGCTGCTTTGATCCTGGCGCTGCTGACGCAGCTGTGGGTCTTTGCGCTCTATGTGCTTTGCGGCAAGGCCTTCGCCCGCCTGCCGGGCTTTCCGCCGGCGGAGATTCTTTTGTGGTTTCTGCGCGGCGCGTGCGGCGCGCTGCCGGTCATCGCGCTGCAGCTGCTGCTCTCGATGGTCATCCGCTCGTTTGCCGCGCCGGTGCTCCTCGCGCTGGTCGGCGGCGTGGCGGGCATGCTCCTGTGCAGCCGGGACATGGGGCTGATCTGGCCGTATGCGCTGATGCTGCTGGGCATGAATGCCAATAAGAGCGAAAATGTGCTTGCGGGCGGCCTTTGCGGGTATCTGCTCGCCTGCGCGGGCTTCACGCTGCTCTTTGGTCTGCTCGCCGGCGCGATGCTTCGTCGGCGTGACGTGCGCGCCTGAGCGCCGGATGGATCATGGATTGACACGCGCGCGCCGCGCGGACTATAATGAGCCAAAAGGGCCCGCAGGCGGCGCTTTTTGCCGGAAGCCAGCCCCTTGAACACACAGCGCGCGGAGGAAACACAGATGAGCCAGTTTGACTTTGATACCGTGATCGACCGCCGGGGCACCGGCAGCCTCAAGTTCGACTTTGCGCAGGAGCGCGGGCGTCCCGCGGACGTCCTCCCGCTCTGGGTCGCCGATATGGATTTCAAGGCCCCGCCCACCGTGCTGGAGGCGCTGCGCCGCCGCGTGGACCACGGCATCTTCGGCTACAGCGACGTGAAGGAGGACTATGTGCGCGCGGTCAGCGGCTGGTTCCGGGATCGCTTTGGCTGGCAGCCGCAGCCGCAGTGGCTGGTCAGGACGCCGGGCGTGGTCTATGCGCTGGCGATGGCCGTGCGCGCGCTGACGGAGCCGGGCGACGCCGTCCTCGTGACGCCGCCGGTCTACTATCCCTTCTTCAGCGTCGTGCGCGACAACGGGCGCAGGCTCGTGCAGAGCGTTCTGCGCGAGGAGAATGGGCACTATGAGATCGACTTTGCGGACTTTGAGGAGAAGATCGGGCGGGAAGGCGTGAAGCTCTTCCTGCTGTGCAGCCCGCACAACCCGGTCGGCCGGGTCTGGCGGGAGGATGAGCTGCGGCGCATCGGCGAGATCTGCAGGCGGCACGGTGTGTTTGTCGTCTCCGACGAGATCCACTGCGACTTCGCCTTTGAGGAGCATCCGCACCGCGTCTTCCTGGAGGTCAACCCGGAGCTGGCGGACAGCGCGATCGTCTGCACGGCGCCGAGCAAGACCTTCAACCTCGCGGGCCTGCAGGTATCGAACATCTTCATCCCCGGCGAGAGAGCGCGCGCGGCCTTCTGCCGGGAGATCGACAGGACGGGCTATTCCCAGCTCAACGCGCTGGGTCTGGTCGCCTGTCAGGCGGCCTACGAGACGGGCGCACCGTGGCTTGACGCCTGCCGGGCGGCTCTGCGCAGCAACCTCGACTTTCTGCGCGCCTTCCTGAAGGAGCGGATTCCGCAGATTCGCCTCATCGAGCCGGAGGGGACGTACTTCGCCTGGCTCGACTGCTCGGGCTTGGGGCTTGACCGGCGGGCGCTGGAGGAGCTGGTCGTGAGCCCCGCCAGGCTCTGGCTCGATGCGGGCGCAATCTTCGGCGGCGGGGCTGAGCAGTATGAGCGCGTCGTGCTCGCCTGCCCGAGGCAGACGCTTGAGCAGGCGCTCACGCAGCTGGCGGACGCGGTCGAGGGGCTGGGAGAGGCGAGGAAGGATGTCTGATCCTGATTCAAAGATGCTTTCATAGCCGCGAAGCGAACATGGGGTTTGGGGATGAAATCCCCAAGCGGGTTTGGGCGGCAGCCCAACGTAGCCCAAAGCCTGATCAAAAAACGTAGTCCCAGAGCAGGCCGCATGGCGGCCTACGATTGAGACGGGTTTGATTTCGGAAAACCGCATTTGAATGCAAAACCAAATCATGCAAAACGGGCTGACGAGCGGCCCTTTCCCCAAGCGGGAGGGAGCCGGTTCGTCAGCCCGTTGATATTCTGGAAGGATTGCGGCGTGCCGGGCTGTCGGTCAGCGCTGACCGACGGCCTCAAACGCCTCGCGCGGGGATTTGAGCCCGAAGAGCACGTCGATCAGCCCGTCGCCATAGCGGTCGATCATCAGGAAGGGAATCAGCACAGCCAGCCGGGTCGCCTTTTCGTCAAGCGGCACCTCGCCGACATGGTGATAGGTCTTGAAGCGGATGGTGCCGTCCTCCATGCTCATTTCGAAATTGCCGCTTCGCATGTTGTAGTTGGCGCGGGTCAGGTATTCCGAGACGGCCAGACGGCAGTTCTCGTCCGCCGTCAGCGGCAGCGTCGTCAACGTGGAGAAGTTGTCCTCGCGCACGATGATGAGCATGGACACGCTCTGCAGACGGCAGCGCAGCTTCATGCGCATGGAGAAGATGCCCGTATCCCCCTGTGCCTCAAATGTGGTATGATAGCCTGCACCGTCGAGAATGTCGCGCAGCCGGGAGACGAGTTCCTGCGAATAAGCCATCGTGTTAACCTCCTTGCCGCCTGCCGCAGCATGGAATCAGTATACCCGTTTTACCGGGTTCTGTCAATTGCATGTATAAAATGATGGAAAAATGACGGCTTATTTCATAAATCGTCTAGTTTAATTGAAATATAAAAAGAAAATGGAATTTTTTGCTTGACAGCTGCATGCGATTCGGCTATAATGCACACCATAGAAAACGGCTGTGAAGGAGACGAGTACCCCGCGTTTTCGATCAGGGAGGCGTGGCCATGGACTGAGAGCTGCGCGCAGAAACCCCGCGGGAGGAAAGAACACTCCGGAGCCGGTATGCCGAACACGCTGTGCAGGCATACCCGTCCATCCGCGTTAAGGATCAGAGTGGCTTGCCGGGTGATGGCCGCAGGCGGCAACTTGGGTGGTACCGCGGGGGTATCTTGTGCATTCCCGTCCCGAGCTTTTGGCTTGGGACGGTTTTTCTGTTTCAAGGCGCAGCCGCGCGGGCGGATGAAACAAAGAAAGGAAGCAGACGACGATGAAGACGATGAGCGGAAAGACACAGGCGCAGACGGGGCTTGACGCCGTGCTGGCGATGGAAGAGGGACAGAAGGCGAGCGTGCACGGTATCGTGCACACGCTGCGCGACCTGGGCGACGTGCGGTTCATGCTGCTGAGGATGCCGCAGGGCGCGCTGCAGTGCGTGCTTTCGGGCGACGGCTTTGCCGTACGCGAGGGCGACGCCGTGGCGGCGGAGGGCGAGGTGGCCCGCGACGTGCGCGCGCCGGGCGGCGCGGAGCTGCATGTGACGAGCCTGACCGTGCTCGCCCGCGCGGCGGAGCCGATGCCCGTGCCGATTGGCAAATACAAGATGAATCTCTCGATGGACACAGACCTTGCGCTGCGGTTTGTGACGCTGCGCAACCTGCGCAAGCGCGCGGTCTTCAAGATTCAGGAGGGCGTCGTGCGCGGCTTCCGCGAGGCGCTGCAGCGCGAGGGCTTCACGGAGATCCATTCCCCGAAGATCGTCGCGCAGAACGCCGAGGGCGGCGCAAACCTCTTCCGCATGGAGTACTTCGGCCGGCGCGCCTACCTGGCGCAGAGCCCGCAGTTCTACAAGCAGGCGATGGTGCCGGTGTACGAGCGCGTGTTCGAGATCGGCCCGGTCTTCCGCGCGGAAAAGCACAACACGCAGCGCCACCTGAACGAATACACCTCGATGGACTTTGAGATGGGCTTCATCGACAGCTTCGAGGACATCATGCAGATGGAGACGAAGGTGCTGCAAAACATCATGGCCGTGCTTGAGGCGGACTACGCGCCGCAGCTGCGGATGCTGGGCGTCACGCTGCCCAAGGTGGACAGCATTCCCGCCGTCCGCTTTGACGAGGCGAAGCGCATGGTCAGCGAGAAATACGGACGGAAGATCCGCGACCCGTTCGACCTGGAGCCGGAGGAGGAGCAGCTGATCTCCCGCCTGTTCGCGGAGGACTACGGCAGCGAATTCGTGTTCGTCACGCATTACCCGAGCAAGAAGCGCCCGTTCTACGCGGCGGACGACCCGGAGGACCCGCGCTACACGCTCTCCTTTGACCTGCTCTTCCGCGGGCTGGAGGTCACGACCGGCGGCCAGCGCATCCACGACTATGGCGAGCAGGTGAACAAGCTCATCCGCAAGGGCATGGACCCGGAGGACTTCGCTGGCTACCTGATGATCCACAAGTACGGCACCTGTCCGCACGGCGGTCTGGGCCTGGGCCTGGAGCGTCTGACGAGCAAGCTGGTCGGGGAGAACAACGTCCGCGAGGCCTGCCTCTTCCCGCGCGATCAGCAGCGCATCGAGCCATAATACTGTTCTCAGATAAAATGAGCCATACGCGCGAAGCGAATATGGGGTCAAGGGGCGAAGTCCCTTGGCAGGTTTGGGCGGCAGCCCAACGGTTTCCTTTCTGGCGAAGCCATTTTGTCAAAGCAGTCAGGGAGCGAAGCGTTACCTGACGGCGGATTTCACGGAAGGCTCGAATGGATTGGAGAATTGCATAAAAGGGGGACAAATAGATGGAAATCACCGATAAGCTGGTCGCCTATGTGGCGGAGCTGGCCCATCTCAAGCTGGACGGGGAGCAGCGCGCGCAGGCGGCTGCCGATCTGGCGAGGATGATCGGCTATGTCGACAAGCTCTCCGAGCTTGACACCGAGGGCGTGGAGCCGATGAGCCACGCCTTCCCTGTGACCAACGTGTTTCGGGAGGACGAGGTGCGAGACAGCATGGATCGCGAGCTTGTGCTTGCCAACGCCCCGGCGGCCAAGGACGGCTGCTTCCTGGTGCCCAAGACGGTCGAATGAGCGGAGGAGGAAAGCGCATGGAACTGTTCGAAATGACGGCGCTCGAGCTGGGCGCGGCGATCAAGCGGCGCGAAATCGGCGTCGAGGAAGCGGCGCGCGCCTGCCTTGACCGCATGAGCGCGCAGGAGGGCACGGTCAACGCGTTTGTGACTGTGACGGAAAAGGAGGCGCTGAAGCGCGCGCGCGAGGTGCAGGCGCGCATCGACAGCGGCGAAATGACGCATCCGCTGGCGGGCGTGCCGATGGCGATCAAGGATCTGATCTCCACCAAGGGCGTGCGCACGACCTGCTCGTCGCGGATGCTGGAAAACTACGTGCCCGTGTTCGACGCGACGGTCGTCAGAAAGCTCGACGCCATCGGCGCGGTCTGCCTGGGCAAGACGAACATGGATGAATTCGCGATGGGCTCCTCGACAGAGAGCTCCTGGTTCGGCGTGACGCGCAACCCGTGGGATCCCTCCCGCGTGCCGGGCGGCTCCTCGGGCGGCTCGGCGGCGGCGGTCGCGGCGCGCGAGGTCTTCTACGCGCTGGGCAGCGACACGGGCGGCTCCATCCGCCAGCCGGCGTCCTTCTGCGGCGTGACCGGCATCAAGCCGACCTATGGCGCGGTCTCGCGCTACGGCCTGCTGGCCTATGCCTCCTCGCTGGATCAGATTGGCCCGCTGACCGTCGACGCGCTCGACGCCGCGGCCGTGACCCGCACCATCATGGGCCGGGACGAGATGGACAGCACGTCCGTCGACGTGCCGCTGCCGGACATGCCGCAGGGCGACGATCTGACCGGGCTGCGCGTGGGCATCCCGGAGGATTACTTCGGCGAGGGCCTTGACGCGGATGTGCGCGCGCGCGTGCTGGACGCGGCGAAGGCGCTGGAGGCGATGGGCGCCGTGCTCGTGCCGGTCAAGATGCCGATGCTCGAGTACGCGATTCCGGCGTACTATGTGCTCGCCTGCGCGGAGGCCTCGAGCAACCTCTCCCGCTATGACGGCGTCAAATACGGCTTCCGGCCGGAGAAATTCGAGGATCTGCACGACCTGTACACGACCGCGCGCAGCGAGGGCTTCGGCGCGGAGGTCAAGCGCCGCATTATGCTGGGCGCGTTCGCGCTCTCCTCGGGCTATTACGACGCCTATTACAACAAGGCGCTGCGCGTCAAGGCGCTCATCAAGCGCGCGTTTGACGCCTGCTTTGAGCAGGCCGACCTGCTGCTCACGCCCGCCGCGCCGACGACGGCCTTTGCCCTCGGCGCGCACAGCGACGACCCGATTCAGATGTACCTGGGCGATATCTACACGGTGTCCGTCAACATGGCGGGCCTGCCGGGCATGGTCGTGCCCTGTGGGTTTGACGCGGCGGGCCTGCCCGTCGGCGCGCAGCTGATCGGCCCGGCGTTCGGCGAGAGCCAGCTCTTCAAGGCGGCGCACGCCTACCAGATGCACACCGATTTCCACAGGCAGCGCCCGGACGCGCGCAAGGAGGGCTGAGCGATGGCGACATACGAAATGGTCATCGGTCTCGAGGTACACGTCGAGCTGGCGACAAGGACCAAGATCTTCTGCGGCTGCACGACGCGCTTCGGCGGCGCGCCCAACACGCACACCTGTCCCGTCTGCACGGGTATGCCCGGCACGCTGCCGGTCGTCAACCGCAAGGTGGTCGAGTTCGCCATCGCGGCGGGCCTGGCGACCAACTGCGAGATCACGCGGTACAACAAGTTTGACCGCAAGAACTACTTCTATCCAGATCTGCCCAAGGCCTATCAGGTCAGCCAGCTGTATTTGCCGATCTGCCGCAACGGCCATGTCGACATCAAAACGGCGGCGGGCGAGAAGGCCGTCGGCATCCACGAGATCCACATGGAGGAGGACGCCGGCAAGCTGATGCACGACCCCTGGATCGACCAGACGATGGTCGATTACAACCGCTGCGGCGTGCCGCTGCTGGAGATCGTCTCCGAGCCGGACATGCGCTCGGCGGAGGAGGTCATCGCCTACCTGACCAAGCTGCGCCAGACGCTGCAGTACCTGGGCGTCTCCGACTGCAAGATGCAGGAGGGCAGCCTGCGCGCGGACGTGAACCTCTCCGTGCGCCCGGTGGGGCAGGACGCTTTCGGCACGCGCACCGAGATGAAGAACCTCAACAGCTTCAAGGCGATTGCCCGCGCTATCGAGGGCGAGTTCCGCCGCCAGGTGGAGCTCATCGAGGACGGCGGCAGAGTGCTTCAGCAGACGCGCCGCTGGGACGACAACAAGGGCGCGTCGTTCGCGATGCGCTCCAAGGAGAACGCGCAGGATTACCGCTACTTCCCGGAGCCGGATCTGCCGCCGATCGCCATTTCGCAGGCGTGGATCGACGAGGTGAAGGCCCGCCAGCCGGAGCTGGCCGAGGCCAAGGCGGCGCGCTACCAGAAGGAATTCGCGCTGAGCGCCTATGACGCGGCGATTCTCACGGCGGAGAAGCCCGTCGCCGATCTGTTTGAGCAGGCGGTCGCAGCCTGCGGCAGGCCGCGCGAGGTCGGCAGCTGGATCATGGGCGAGACGATGGCGATGATGAAGGAGAAGCAGGTGCTCGCCGAGAGCCTGACACTCTCTCCGCAGGCGCTTGCGCGCATCGTCACGCTCGTTGCCGAGGGCAAGCTCAGCCGCCAGAGCGCCCGCGAGGTCTTCGCCTATGCCTTTGACGGCGGCGAGGATGTGGATAGCTATGTGAAAGCGCATGGGCTGGAGATCGTCGCGGACGACTTGGCCTATGAGGCGATCCTCGCCGACGTGCTCAAGCGGTGCGAAAAGGACGTCGCGGCCTACAAGGCGGGCAACCAGAAGGTCTTCGGCTTCCTTGTCGGCCAGGCGATGAAGGCGCTGAAGGGCAAGGCCGATCCCAAGAAGATCAACGAGCTGCTGCGCAGGGCGCTGGGCGAGTGATTTCAAAGGCATCATCAAAACAAGGCGTCCGGGTTTCCGGGCGCTTTTTGCATGCCCGGAAGTGAAGAAAAGGTGGACTGCAATCCGGGAGATCATACGACTCCTGCTGCAAAAAAGAGGTTTTTTCAATAAAAAAACGAACAAAAAAGGAAAAAATGCAAAAAAGACTTGCAAAATGAAAGCATATCCCCTATAATGAGCACGTTGCAGGTGCCGGAAACGGCATGCCGCGGCGCAAAAGAAAGCGGATCGCGCAGCCGGGAAAGCCGGCTGCGGCAGAGATTTCGCAGCATACACGATTTTTCATGATATACAAGGGGGTTTATCTGATGTCTTACGTTGACGAGGTTTATGAGCGTGTGGTTCGGGAGAATCCGAGCCAGCCGGAGTTCCACCAGGCCGTGCGCGAGGTGCTTGACTCCCTGCGTCCGGTGATCGAGCGCAACGAGGAGAAGTACCGCCGTGAGGCGCTGCTCGAGCGCATCACCATGCCGGAGCGGCAGATCCTCTTCCGCGTGCCGTGGGTGGATGACAAGGGCCAGGTTCAGGTGAACAACGCGTTCCGCGTGCAGTTCAACAGCGCGATCGGCCCGTACAAGGGCGGCCTGCGGCTGCATCCGAGCGTCAACCTGGGCATCATCAAGTTCCTGGGCTTTGAGCAGATCTTCAAGAATTCCCTGACCGGCCTGCCCATCGGCGGCGGCAAGGGCGGCAGCGACTTCGACCCCAAGGGCAAGAGCGACCGCGAGGTCATGGCCTTCTGCCAGAGCTTCATGACCGAGCTGTTCAAGTACATCGGCGCGGACGTCGACGTTCCGGCCGGCGATATTGGCACGGGCGCCCGCGAAATCGGCTTCATGTACGGCCAGTACAAGCGCCTGACGGGCAAGTATGAGGGCGTGCTCACCGGCAAGGGCCTCACCTACGGCGGCTCTCTGGCGCGCACCGAGGCGACCGGCTACGGCCTGCTGTATCTGACGCAGGAAATGCTCCGCTGCAATGGCCACGAGCTCGCGGGCAAGACCGTCGCGGTCTCCGGCTCCGGCAACGTCGCCATCTACGCCGTGCAGAAGGCGCAGCAGCTGGGCGCGAAGGTCGTCACCGTCTCCGACTCCAACGGCTGGGTCTACGATCCCGAGGGCATCGACGTGGCGCTGCTGCGCGAGGTCAAGGAGGTGCGCCGCGCCCGCCTGACCGAGTATGCATCTGCGCGTCCGTCGGCGCAGTATCACGAGGGCCGCGGCGTGTTCACCGTCAAATGCGATGTGGCGCTGCCCTGCGCGACGCAGAACGAGCTGCGCATCGAGGATGCGAAGGCGCTGGTCGCGAACGGCTGCATCGCCGTGGCCGAGGGCGCGAACATGCCCACCACGCTGGAGGCGACGGAATACCTCCAGAAGAACGGCGTGCTCTTTGCGCCGGGCAAGGCGGCCAACGCCGGCGGCGTGGCGACCAGCGCGCTGGAGATGAGCCAGAACTCCATGCGCCTGAGCTGGACCTTCGAGGAGGTCGACGCCAAGCTCCAGGGCATCATGGTCAATATCTTCCACAATATCGACGATGCGGCGAAGGCCTACGGCATGGCGGGCAACTACGTCGCGGGCGCGAACATCGCGGGCTTCCTCAAGGTGGCTGGCGCGATGGAGGCGCAGGGCGTCGTTTGATTCAAAAAAACCGGGCGGGCCGCAGGATTTCGTTTCCTGCGGCCCGTTTTCCGTGCCGGCGCGTCTTTTTCCCGAAAGGGCGGAAAACAAAGGACTTTTTGTCAACTTCCCGGGCCGAACAAACGAAATGAAAAAAAGAATTTTGTAGAAATAGAAAAGAAATCGGGCGAAACCGTCTTGACAAATGTGTGGATGCAGAATATAATGGCGTTACGCTTTTGCAGAGGCTTGACCCCTGTTTTTGCAACAATTCGGCTGTGTGCCGATTTGAAGTTTAGAAGCATCGGAGGACATCATCATGAAGAAGATCGTTGCTCTTGCGCTCGCGCTCGTGCTGGTTATGGCCGCAGCCTGCGCCAGCGCCGTCGAAGTCGGCATCTGTCAGCTCGTGCAGCATCCCGCGCTGGACGCTGCGACGCAGGGTTTTAAGGACGCGCTCAGCGCCAAGATGCCCGACGTCACCTTTGACGAGCAGAACGCTTCCGGCGACGCCGTGAACTGTGCGACCGTCATCAACACCTTTGTTTCCAACAATGTGGACCTGATCCTGGCCAACGCGACCCCGGCGCTGCAGGCGGCTGTCGCGGCGACTGCGGACATCCCGATCCTGGGCACCTCCATCACCGAGTATGGCGTGGCGCTGGGCATCGACGACTTCAACGGCGTGACCGGCATCAACGTCTCCGGCACCTCCGACCTCGCCCCGCTGAGCGAGCAGGCGGCCATGGTCAAGGAGCTCTTCCCGGAGGCCAAGAAGGTTGGCCTGGTGTACTGCTCCGCCGAGGCGAACTCCATCTACCAGGTGAAGGTTGTGGGCGAGGAGCTCGTGAAGCTCGGCTATGAGACCGAGGAATACGCGTTCACCGATTCCAACGACGTCGCTTCCGTCACCCAGAGCGCGGCGGACAGCTGCGAGGTCATCTACATCCCGACCGACAACACCGCGGCGGCCTATACGGAGACCATCGCCAACGTCGTGATCCCGGCCAATATCCCGGTCATCGCCGGTGAGGAAGGCATCTGCGCCGGCTGCGGCGTCGCGACGCTGACCATCAGCTACTACGACATCGGCTACAAGACCGGCGAAATGGCTTACGAAATCCTCGCCAACGGCGCGGACGTCAGCGCTATGCCGATCGAGTATGCGCCGCAGTTCACCAAGAAGTACAACGCCGAGAACGTCGACGCGCTGGGCATCGAGATTCCGGAGGGCTACGTGGCGATCGAGTGATTCGTTGCAAAGACGATGATCTGGCCAAGGGAGAGCAATCTCCCTTGGCTTCGCTTTGTCTTGTGAAAAACCATCCGGCCTGTCTGCGGCGGGAAAACGCACCGCAGTCTCCGATGCACGGGGCCGGACGCGGGAGAAGAAGGAAACAGAAAAACAGGAGGAACAACGCAATGGAGATAGTCAAACTGCTCAACGCGCTTCCGGGCGCCGTTTCGCAGGGCGTCATCTGGGGATTGATGGCCATTGGCGTCTATATCACCTATCGGATTCTCGACGTGGCCGACCTGACCGTGGACGGCAGCATCGCCACCGGCGGCGCGGTCGCGGCCATGCTGATCATCGGGGGCTGCAACGTGTGGGTGGCGCTGCTCATCGCGTTTTTGGCCGGCATGCTGGCCGGCTTCGTCACGGGCATGTTCCATACGTTCATGGGCATCCCGGCAATTCTGTCGGGCATTCTGACGCAGCTGGCGCTCTACTCGATCAACCTGCGCATCATGGGCAACAAGGCCAACGTCGCGCTGAGCGTCAACAAGTACAAACTGCTCGTCTCTTCGCGCAACGCGCGCGCGCTGAGCCTGGAGAACCCGCTGATCGTGCTGGTGATCTTCACCATCGCGCTGATTGCGCTGCTGTACTGGTTCTTCGGCACGGAGCGTGGCTGCTCGCTGCGCGCGACCGGCGCGAACGCGAACATGGCGCGCGCGCAGGGTATCAATACCAACTTTGACAAGGTCATCGGCCTGATGCTCTCCAACGGCATCGTGGCGCTGTCCGGCGGTCTGCTGACGCAGTACCAGGGCTTTGCTGACGTGGGCATGGGCCGCGGCGCGATCGTCATCGGCCTGGCCGCCGTCATCATCGGCGAGGTCGTCTTCTCGAAGGTCTTCCACAACTTCGCGCTCAAGCTGCTGGCCGTCTCGCTGGGCGCCGTGATCTATTATCTCGTCATTCAGGTCGTGCTCTGGCTGGGCCTCAATACCAACGACCTCAAGCTGCTGACGGCGCTGGTCGTGGCGTTCTTCCTCGCCATGCCCTACTGGAAGGCGAAATACTTCAGCAAGAAGCGCGAGAGCAAGGGAGGCGAGCAGCATGCTTGACATCAACCATATTGCCAAGACGTTCAATCCCGGCACGATTACGGAAAAGACAGCGCTCGTGGATGTTGATCTGCATCTGAACGAGGGCGACTTTGTGACCGTCATCGGCGGCAACGGCGCGGGCAAATCCACGATGCTCAACGCGGTGGCTGGCGTGTTCCAGGTGGACAAGGGCAGCATCAAGATCGGCGGCGTCGACGTGACCGGGCTGCCGGAATACAAGCGCGCCAAATACCTTGGCCGCGTCTTCCAGGATCCGATGACCGGCACGGCGGCGACGATGAACATCGAGGAGAACATGGCGCTGGCCATGCGCCGCGGCGAAAGGCGCGGCCTGCGCTGGGGCATCAACGCGATGGAGCGCGACATGTACCGCGAGCAGCTGCGCACGCTGGGCTTGGGTCTGGAGGACCGAATGACCAGCAAGGTCGGCCTGCTCTCCGGCGGCCAGCGCCAGGCGCTGACGCTGCTGATGGCGACGCTGCGCACGCCGAAGCTGCTGCTGCTGGACGAGCACACGGCGGCGCTCGACCCCAAGACGGCGGCGAAGGTGCTCGAGCTGAGCGCCCGGATCATCGAGGAGCGCAAGCTGACCGCGATGATGATCACGCATAACATGAAGGACGCCATCGCGATGGGCAACCGGCTGATCATGATGAACGAGGGCCGCATCGTTGTGGATGTCGCGGGCGAGCAGAAGAAGCGGCTCACCCGTCAGGACCTGATGGGCCTGTTCGAGAAGGCCGCGGGCCAGCAGCTCGATGGCGACAAGCTGCTGCTGTCCTGATACTATTCTCAGATAAAAACGATCTATAAGCGCGAAGCGAAGAAGGGAGTCTGAGGGATAAAACCCTCAGACTCCCTTCTTCGCTTCGCACTGAGGAAAGCCAGACTTGAATTGGGGTCAGTTTCCGCATTCTACGCTGATCTCGTTGAATCTGCGCAGCAGGTCGTCGACCTTGAGCGCCCGGCGCGCCTCGCCGGAAAGATCCAGCTCGGCCTTGCCCTGATGCATCATCAGCAGGCGGTCGCCGTATTCGACGGCATAGCGGAGGTTGTGCGTGACCATGATCGTGGTCAGCTGCTTCTCGGCGACGATTTTGCCGGTGAGCTGCATGATGACCTCGGCGGTCTTGGGGTCGAGCGCCGCTGTGTGCTCGTCGAGGATCAGGAATTCGATCGGCGTCATCGTGCTCATCAGCAGGGCCATCGCTTGGCGCTGGCCGCCGGAGAGGCTGCCCACGCGCACGCCCATCTTGTCCTCCAGGCCCAGACCGAGCTGGGCGAGCATGTCGCGGTACTGCTCTGTCTTCTTGCGGTTGACGCAGGGGAGGAGGTTGAAGGGCTTGCCCTTGTTGTCGGCCATCGACATGTTTTCAAGGATGGTCATCGACGGGCAGGTGCCGCGCGCGGGATCCTGATAGACGCGGCCGATGCGGCGCAGGCGCTTGTGCTCAGGCATGCCGGTGATGTTCTCGCCGCCGATGAGGATCTGCCCCTCCTCGATGGGGATGGAGCCGCAGATGATGTTGAGCAGCGACGTCTTGCCGGAGCCATTGGAGCCGACGACGCAGACGAACTGCCTGTCGGGAATCGCCAGGGAGAAGCCGTTGAACAGGCACGTCTCGTTGACCGTGCCGCCCTGATAGATCTTGACGATGTCGCGCACCTCAAGCATGGAGCTTCACCTTCTTCCTGTATCCGCCGAAGACAATGATGATGAGCAGCAGCGCCGCCGTGACGAGCTTGAGATCGAACGGCGAGAGGCCAAAGCTCAGTGCCAGCGCGACGCAACCCTTGTAGAGGATGGAGCCGAGGACGACGGCGGTCGTCGCGCGCAGGAAGCGCAGGCCGCGCAGCAGCTGCGTGCCGACGATGACGGAGGCGACGGCCAGCACGAGCGTGCCCGTGCCCATCGAGATGTCAAAGTAACGCTGATACTGGCACATGATGCAGCCGGAGAGCGAGACAAGCGCGTTGGCGATCATCAGGCCGAGGATTTTGACCTTGCCGCTGTCCTGGGCCAGCGTGGCCACGAGCGTCGGGTTGTCGCCCGTCGCGCGCAGCAGAAAGCCGGAGCGCGTGGCGAGGTAAGTGTCCATCAGCAGCTTGACGACGAGCGTGATCGCGGCGAGGATGAGCACCGGCGCATAGGGCTGGATGCCCGCCGGGAGGGAGGCAATCCAGTCGTTCTTGAAGATTGTGCTGAAGGTGAAGAGCTGGACGTTTGCCCGGCCCGCGATGTGCAGGTTGACGGAATAGAGGGCCGTCATGACGATGATGCCCGCGAGCAGGTCGCGCACCCTGAGGCGGACATGGATGAAGCCCGTCAATGCGCCGGCTGCGGCGCCCGCCAGCAGGGAGACCGGCAGCGTCAGCAGCGGGGAGCAGCCGGAGGAGATCATCAGCGCCGTGACCGCCGCGCCCAGCGGGAACGAGGAATCGACGGACATGTCCGGAAAATCGAGGATTTTGAAGGTGATGTACACGCCCAGGGCGAGGATCGCGTAGATCAGGCCCTGCTCGAGAACGCTCAGCAGCAATGTCATGCGGATAACCTCCGGAGAAATGAAAATCAAGCGAGACAGGCAAAGCGGGAGCCCTCCGCAGTGGAGGGGCTCCCGAAAGAGGAGGCGGGATTACTCGGCCTCGATCGCGCGGGCCGCGAGCTCGTCGGAGAGGACGATGCCGAAGGACTCGAGCGCGGCGCTGTTGACGTACAGGCCCGGCTCGGTGATGATCTCGTAGGGGATCTCGCTGGCCTTGGTCTCGCCCTTGAGCACCTTCGCGGCCATCAGGCCGGTCTGGCGGCCGAGCGCGATGTAGTCAAGACCCTCGGCGGCGACGCAGCCCAGCTTGACCTGCTCGATCTCAGAGCCGAAGACGGGCTTGCCGGCGGCATTGGCCTTGTCCAGCACGAGCGCGAGGGCGGAGACGACGGTGTTGTCGGTCAGGTTGGAGAGGCAGTCGACCTTGGGCAGCAGGGCGTCGAGCGCCAGCGGGATGTCGGCAGCCGTGCTCACGCCGGACTCGACGATCTCAAACCCGTAGGCCGGGGCGAGCTGCTTGTATTCCTCGATGGCGGAGATGGAGTTGACCTCGCTGGTCGTGTAGAGGATGCCGATCTTCGTCGCGTCGGGGAGCATGGCGCGGATGGTCGCCAGCTGCGCCTCGATGGGCAGGGCGTCGGAGGTGCCGGTGATTTCACCCGCAGGCGTGCCGTCCTCGGAGACAAAGCCGGCGGCGACCGGATCGGTCACGGCGGTGAAGATCACGGGCAGCTTACCCTCGGCGGCGTTGAAGCAGGCCTGCGCCATCGGGGTGGCGATGCCGACCATCATGTCGACGTTGGCGGCGGCGAACTGCGCGGCGATCTGCTGGGCGATGCCCATGTCGGCCTGCGCATTCTGGAGATTGATCGTCAGGTTTTCGCCCTCGACGAGGCCCGCCTCGGCGAGGCCGGCGACGAAGCCCTCGTAGCAGTTGTCCAGCGAGCCGTGCTGGGCGAACTGGCCGATGCCGATGGTGTAGCCCTCGGCGGCGGCGATGGCGGAGACGGCGAGAAGAGCGATGGCGGCGGCGATGGCGATGATGCGTTTCATGATGAGTTCCTCCTTGAGTCTGGTCGTTTTTGGTCTGCTGTGCCCAGTCGTGGGAAGCGGAGGGAGACTGGGGAAAAGAAAACGCCCCATGTCCCCTGAAGAACATGAGGCGGAAAACTCTTTCCGTGGTGCCACTCATCTTGGCCAATCGGCCCGCTTACCCCGTACCAACATACGGTGCAGCCTGATAACGGGTCTGCGTCCCGTCCCGTCTACTGAGGCAAATGCCCGTTCGACAAGGCCCTCGGAAAGCCCATTTGAAAGAATCCCTGTACCGCACTCCCAGCGACGGCGGCTCTCTGTGACAGGAGGATGACCTTCTACTTCTCTTTCCTCAATCGGTTTGCTGTTCGATTGGTTGCATTATAGCGCGGCTCTCTGGCGTTGTCAACCCCCAATTTCGCACTTTTTTGCCCTTTTCAGGCAGGTTGACGGGAAAACGCGCGAAAAACTGGACGGCATTGCGGGAAAAGGACGGAGCAGGAATGGAGAAATTGACAAACCGTCAGGATGCCCTGCGCGGAGAAAACGGGCGCTGTTCGACGCTTTTCCCCGGACAGTGGAGAAAAAGGCGATTGAAACGGGTTGCTTTTATTAGACAACAGGAGTGATTGCTTGAAGCGCTCTCCGAATTGTGATATAATGACGCCATAGGGCCGGGCGAATGCGTTTTGAGACAGGCGCGTCCGGCGGGAGGAACGATTATGAGCGAATTCAAGGCGAGAGAGACGTGGATGCCCTTTTGTATTCCCGATATCAGCGACGCGGAAATTGCTGCGGTCGGCGACGCCGTGCGCTCCGGCTGGTGGGCGAAGGGGCCGCGTACCCTCGAGTTTGAAAAGCGCTTTGCGGAATATGTCGGCGCGAAGCACTGCATCGGCGTCAATTCCTGCACGGCTGCGCTCCATCTGGCGCTGATGACGGCGGGCATTGGCCCGGGCGGCGAGGTCATCACTACGCCCCTGACCTTCGCCTCTACGGCCAATACCATTCTGCATGTCGGCGCGACGCCTGTCTTCGCGGATATCGATCCCGACACGGGCCTGATCGACCCCGACGAGATTGAGCGGCGCATCACGCCGAAGACCCGCGCGGTCGTGCCGGTGCACTATTCCGGCTTGGCGGCGGATCTGGGGCGCATCTCCAAAATCTGCGATGAGCATGATCTCTTCCTCTCCGAGGATGCGGCGCACGCGGTCGAGACGCGCTATAACGGCGAGCTGATCGGCCATCATCCGCGCAATGCCGTCTCCTATTCCTTCTATGCAACCAAGAATCTTGCCTGCGGCGAGGGCGGCGCCCTGGTGACGGACGACGACGAGATCGCGGCGAAGGCGCGCGTGCTCTCCTGCCACGGCATGAGCTCCGGCTCCTGGAACCGCTACGGCAAGGATGGCTCCTGGCGCTACGACATCGAGGAGCCGGGCTACAAGTACAACATGTTCGACATTCAGGCGGCGCTGGCGACGACCCAGCTCGCCCGCCTTGAGGATATGCAGCGCCGCCGCTTCGAGGCCGTGCGCGTCTACGAGGAGGCGTTTGCGGGCGTTCCCGAGCTCCGGCTGCAGAAGACGCCGGACTACTGCCATCACAGCCGCCATCTCTACGTGCTGCGCGTCGTGCCGGAGCGCCTGACGATCTCCCGCGACCGCTTCATCGACGAGCTCAAGGCGCGCAACGTCGGCGTCAGCGTCCACTTCATCGCGCTGCACACGATGAGCGCCTACGCGAAGCGCTTCGGCTACAAGCCGGAGGACTATCCGAAGGCCTACGCCTTCTCCGAGAGCGAGATTTCCCTGCCGATGTACTCGAACCTCGGCGCGGACAACGCGGCCTACGTCGCGGACGCGGTGCTCGACATTGTGCGCAAATACAAAAAGTAAAGTGTTTTCTCTCTTTTGAAAGCGGCCAGCCCCGGAGGGCTGGCCGTTTTGGTTATGCACAGTCGAGGGCAACCGGGGCCCAAACGCTGTTCAAAAACGATTATTCTATTGCCGCAGCCATGGAGCCGTAATCCCGGCGGGCGCCCTTTTCGTCGTGCGTATGAAAGAGGACGGTCAGATAGACGCAGCCGACGGGATGCAGGCGCAGCGCCTCCATGCGCGAGAGGAAGCGCTCGTAGTGCAGGCGCAGCGGCGATTCGCCCGGCGAAACCTGCCAGCCGCTGTAATCCAGCACGAACGCCTTGCGCGCGGGCAGTCGCTCCACGATGCTGCCCACGGGCAGGCCATGTGCCTGCGCAAAGTCCGCCTCGACGCTCAGGCCCCAGCAGAAGCCGGGCGCGCCGTCCCCCGCCGGCGGCGTGATGCGCAGGCAGGATTTGACCATCGGCATGTACGGCGTCCAGTCGCTCAGAATCGCGTAGATGCGCGGATCGTCGAGGAATGTGCGCAGATCGGTGTGCGGGAGAAAGAGCAGCTCGGGCAGCTCCACGACGTGCCAGTCCTCCCCGCGGCCCTTAAGATGCGCCATCCATCGCGAAAGGCGCTCCTGCTCCTGCACGACGGCCTGCTCAACGGCGATCTGCCGGCGCAGCGCAGCCGCGCGCTCGTCGAGCTTGTTCAGATAATCCTCCGGGCCGCCCTCCAGAAGCATGCCGCGCATGTCCCGCAGCGGCACGCCGTAGCCGCGCAGGGCGAAGCAGTCCATCAGGCGGCTCGATTCGTGGAAGGGATAGTAGCGGTAGCCGTTCTCCGCGACGCGGGGCGTGACGAGGCCAAACTGCTCGTAATGCTTGAGAAAGTCGGGGGTTACGCCCATGTATCGGGCGTATTCGCCGATGCGGTAGGGCTTCTCCTGAGCGTCCCTGTCCATGCGGATTGCCTCCCTGGTCGCCGGGGCGGGGCGGCGCGCGTCCGCGGCTCCGGCAGGTGTTTTGGATAGTATAACATAAAACGGCGCAATTGTTAAGAAATTTACAAAATTTTCTGAGGAGGCTTGACCTGGGGGCAGCCCCTGACCCTACCATGAGAAAAGAGACGCTGTGCCGCCGGAGGCATGGCCGGCAGGCTCCGCGGCTTTGTGCCCGGGGCTGAGCCTGACAGAGAAATCACCATCATTCAATGACACAAGGAGGCATTTCCCATGAAGGATCTTTCCCGCAGAAAGTTTTTGAAGGGTGCGCTCGTGAGCACGGCTTCCGTCGCGGCGGCCGGCCTGACCGGCATGCCCGTGCTGGCGAAGGGCGAGGGCATCTACACGCCCGGCACGTACAGCGCGCAGGCGCAGGGCATGGGTACGGTCACCGTGAGCATGACCTTCAGCGAGAGCGCGATCACCGACGTCGTGCTCGACATGCCGGATGAGACGCCCAGCATCGGCCAGGCGGCGGCTGAGGAGCTCAAGGCGCGGCTGATGAACGGCCAGACGGCGGAGATCGACGCCGTGTCCGGCGCGACGATCACCTCCAACGCGGTCGCCAAGGCGGCGGACAAGTGCATCAAGCAGGCCAAGGGCGAGATCCCGGTTGAGGTCATCGAGCAGAAGGAAGAGGCCGCGGACGGCGACTGGCTGGGCCAGGAGCCGGAGATCGACGAGAGCAGCATCGTCGCCGAATACGAGACCGAGGTGCTCGTCATCGGCTGCGGCACGGGCGGCATGTTCGTCGTCGCCTCGGCGGCGGAGGAGGGCGCGCAGGTCATCGGCATCGACCGCTTCCCGACCGGCGTGGGCATCCGCGACGACCTCGGCGCGATCGACTCCCGCTATCAGAAGGAGTGGGGCACGAAGATCGACAAGTTCGACTACATCACGATGGCGACGCAGTACGCCGCCGGTCACATCAACCAGGAGCTGGTGAAGCTGTTCTGCGAGAAGTCCGGCTCGGTCATCGACTGGTACGGCGACCGTCTCGCGGAGCGCGGCGTGGAGCTGTGGCATGAGAGCGGCGACAGCGTCGACGAGGCCCGCTATCATCACTTCCCGACCGGCCACTCCCCGCGCTGGGCGGGCAGCGACGATGGCACCGGCAACAAGCTCGACGGCAACAAGGTGCTCTATGACTACGCGACGAATCTGGGCGCGCAGTTCCACTACAACACGAAGATGATCAAGCTGACGCGCGAAGGCGGCCGCGTCACGGGCTGCATCGCGGAGAATGGCGACGGCCAGTACGTCCGCTATACGGCCAGCAAGGGTACCGTCGTGGCGACGGGCGGCTACTCGCTCAACTACGAGATGATGGAGGCCCTGCAGCCCTGGAACCTGCGCATCATCGGCCGCAACGGCTCCGAGCCGGGCGCCTTCGGCGACGGCATCAAGGCGTGCCTCTGGGCGGGCGCCAAGATGGACGAGACGCACTCGATGATGATGTTCGACCGCTGCGCGCTGCGCCCGGATCAGGAGACCGGCGTGGAGACCTCCAAATCCGGCGACAACGGCTTCTTCTGGATGGGCAGCCAGCCCTGGCTCAAGGTCAACGCGGACGGCAAGCGCTTCTTCAACGAGTCCGGCACCTATGAGGGCATCCTCCATGCGGACGAGTACCAGAAGGGCCACGTGCACTACACGATCTTCGACAGCAACTGGACGACCTACGCGACCCAGTTCAAGATGCACGGCTGCTCGCGCCTCTATCCGTTCGAGAACGGCGCGGACCCGAACATCCCCTATCAGGCCATCGAGGGCGGCATGCTGCCGGGCCTGATTGAGAACGGCTTCGTCATGCAGGCCGACACGATCGAGGAGCTCGCCGAAAAGCTCGGCCTGCCCGCGGAGCAGCTTGCCGCGACCGTGGCGCGCTACAACGAGCTGGCCTACGCCGGCAACGACGAGGACTTCGGCAAGGAGGCCTTCCGCCTGACGCCCGTGGACAAGGGACCGTTCTACGGCGCGAAGAACACCGGCTACGTTCTGTGCACGATGGACGGCATCCAGATCGACACGCATATGAACGCGATCGACACGCAGGGCGAGCCGATCCCGGGCCTGTACGTCGTGGGCAACGACAGCGGCTGCTACTTCGCCAACACCTATCCCAACCTCTCCACCGGCATGGCCTGCGGACGCACGGTGACGTTCGGCTACCTGCTGGGCAAGGAGCTCGCCAAGGCATAAGTCCCTGACGGCCGCGTTATTGAAACAAAGAACAGCGCCTTTGCTTCGTAAAATACATTTTACGGGGCAAAGGCGCTTTTTTGCATGCAGAACGATGGATTTTTATGTCGAAATCAAGTATAATGAAGCCGTATACAGGGAGAAAGGATGAGAAATCCCATGGACGAGAACACGGTTTTTATGAACAGGGAGCTTTCCTGGCTCAAATTCAACGAGCGCGTGCTCGAGGAGGCGGAAAACGAAAAGACGCCCTTTTGCGAGCGGCTTTCGTTTGCCTCGATCTATCAGAGCAACCTCGATGAATTCTTCATGGTGCGCGTCGGCTCGCTGATCGACCAGCAGAACGTCGATCCCGACATGCGCGAGAACAAGACCGGGATGACGCCCGGCGAGCAGCTTAGCGCGATCCTGCCCGCCGTGCGCAAGCTCAACGCGCGCAAGGACAAGGTCTATGCCAGCCTGATGGAGCAGCTGGAGATGAAGGGCGTTCGCCTGGTCGATTTCAGAAAGATCGGCCGGCAGGAGAGCGAGCAGCTCGAGCGATACTTTGACTCCCAGATTGCGCCGCTGATCTCCCCGAGCATCGTCGGGCGCAGACAGCCGTTCCCCTTCCTGAGCAGCAGGGAGATCTACGCGGTCGTCGTGCTCACCCGCAAGAACGGCAAGAACAAGCTGGGCATCATCCCCTGCAACACGAACGTCTTCCCGCGGCTGATCGAGGTCTCCGCCAAGGACAAGACATATATGCTCGCGGAGGAGCTCATCCTGCACTTCATCCCCAAGGTCTTCCAGGGATACTATGTCAAGTCGAAGTCGTTGCTGCGCGTGACGCGCAACGCCGATATCGACGCGGATGCGCTCTACGACGACGATCTTGATTACCGCGAGTTCATGGTCGCGCTCATCAAGAAGCGCAAGCGCCTTGCGCCCGTGCGCCTGGAGCTCTCGCGCGAGTTGGACGGCGAGATCGTCGACACGCTCTGCGAATACATGGACGTCAAGCGCGAATACGTCTTCCGCAACAACACGCCGCTGGATCTTTCCTTCCTCTTCCAGATTCAGGATATCCTGCGCCAGAAGCCCGAGCTGTTCTACGGGCGGCGTATCCCGCAGAAGTCTCCGATGTTTGACAGCAGCCGACCCATTCTCGCGCAGATCCGCGAGGGCGACAAGCTGCTGACCTATCCCTATGAGAGCATGAAGCCCTTTTTGGAGATGCTCCAGCAGGCGGCCAACGACGACGCCGTCGTCTCCATCAAGATGACGCTCTACCGCGTCGCCAAGCAGAGCAAGGTCGTCGAGGCGCTCATCGAGGCGGCGGAGAACGGCAAGGAGGTGCTTGTGCTCGTCGAGCTCAAGGCGCGCTTTGACGAGGAGAACAACATCGAGTGGTCCAGGCGGCTGGAGGCGGCGGGATGCAGCGTCATCTACGGTCTGGATGGCTACAAGGTGCATTCCAAGCTCTGCCTGATCACCCGGCGCGAGGACGATCAGACGGTCTACTACACGCAGATCGGCACAGGAAATTACAACGAGAAGACTGCGCGCGTGTACACGGATCTCTCGCTGATGACCGCCAGGCCGGAGATCGGCCACGAGGCCGCGAAGGTCTTCAACGCCCTGGCCAAGGACGAGGTGGTCGAGGAGACAGAGCAGCTGCTCGTCGCGCCGCACTGCCTGCAGAACAAGGTGCTCGACCTGATGGACGGCGAGATCGCGCGCGCAAGAGCGGGCGAGCCGGCGTATATCGGCATCAAGATCAACTCGCTGACGGACAAGGCGATCATCGACAAGCTGATCGAGGCCTCCTGCGCGGGCGTGCACATCGATCTGATCGTGCGCGGCATCTGCTGCCTGATCGCGGGCGTACCGGGGAAGACGGAGAACATCCGCGTCATCAGCATCGTCGGCCGGTTCCTGGAGCATTCGCGCATCTACATCTTCGGGCCGAGGGAGCGCGCGAAGGTCTTTATCGCCTCGGCGGACTACATGACGCGCAACACGCTGCGCCGCGTCGAGGTCGCCGCGCCGATTCTGGATGAGAACATCCGCATGCGCCTGCTCGACCAGTTTGAGACGATGCTGCGCGACAATGTGCAGGCGAGGGAGATGCAGCCGGACGGCAGCTATCTGCGCCGCGAGCCTGGAGAGGAAGCGCCGCTGAGCGCACAGGAAACCTTCTATCAGCAGGCCTACGACGCCGTGGCGAAATGAGGCATGAAACAGAAAAAGCGGACAGTCGGCATGACTGTCCGTTTTCTTTTGCTGTGCTGATCCACTTGTCCTGTCAAATGGCTTTACGCGCGCGAAGCGAAGATGGATTTGGGGCGGCGCCCCAATCGTCCCCTGGTATTCGAGAAAACCGTAGTCTCAGAGCAGGAATGGACATGAAGAGGCATCAGTTCACATCCGCGGCATAGACGATGTCGTCCCGCAGGCGGTAGATCGTCGCGCCGTATTTCTTGCGGCAGAAGGCATCGACAAACCAGTCGATCTCCTTGACGGCGTCATACTGCACATAGGCGTAGCGCTCGCCGTTGATCGTCTGGCCCTTCATGTTGGAGTCCGTCCAGCGGACGGTGTCAGTTTCGGGATCGTAATCGGCGATGAAGATCATGCTGTGCGCGCCGACGCCGTAATAGTAGTTCGCCGCCATCTGGAAATAATCGCCGCGCTGGGCCTGCATCAGGAAGGCGCGGGCGTTCTCGCGGTTTTGAGCGGCGCTCAGGCTCTCGTCATAGCGGAAGGAAGCGGCTGCGTAGAAGGGATTGCCCTCCTGCGCGGAGACGTCCTCCCACATGACGCCGTAAACGTAGGGCGCGCAGTCCGCCTTGGGCAGATTGTTGGGGATGACCAGCGGCATCTCGGGATAGGCGGCGATGCGGAAGTCCGCGCTGCTCTCGCGGAAGAGATGAACCGTGAAGTTCTTGCAGATGTAGATGTCTCCGCTGTACTGCGCGCGCTGCGGCTTTCCGTTTGCGGAGCGGTACAGGCTTTCGGCGAGCGAGAGGATCCGGTCGATCAGCTCCTCACGAGCCTGACCGGAAACGGTCGGGACATCCGCCGCAGGGGCGGCGTCAATCGGGAGAGCATCCTCGGCCCCCAGCGCTTCCTCGGGAGAGAGCGATTCGCCGCACGCGGACAAGGGAAGACATACACACAAAATGAGTGCACAAAACACTGAAAGAAGACGGGAAAAACATGTTTGGAACATTGCAGCACCTCAAAAGGATCAAATCGTCTGATCTATTGTAGCACGGCGGGAGG
>SFHU01000107.1 GCA_004555535.1 Clostridiales bacterium | reverse complement strand
GTTTACTCTGAAAGTCCCTCCGCAAAGCTTCGGCCTCGGCCGCAAGGCAACGGGACTTTCATCACTTGGTCGGAAATGCAACCGGCATCATGCCGGTTTTATTTGGAAACGTTAGGGCTGCCGCCCTAAAGCCTGCCCGAGGGACAACGTCCATCGGCCCCCCCTTCTTCGCTTCGCGCACAGGCAAGCAATTCTGAGTCAGCCCTGCAGCGGAGCGCTATTCCCCGCTGAGCGCGTCCTCGCCGACGCGGTAGCCCGTGCCGTCGACGGTCAGGGTGAGCGCCGCGCCGGGCAGCATGTCGCCCGTCTGCGCGTCGGTGATGCCGATGACGAGGACGGGGTTTTTGGCGTCGGGCGCGGGCGTCTGGTCGCTCCAGACGACGGTTTCGCCGTCGCTCAGGGCCGTCGCGCCGACGGAGACGTAGGCGCCCGTCATCGCGTCCCACTTGAGGAAGACGCCGCTGGCGGCGCTGAAGGTGAAGCGCGCGTCCTGCGGCAGGCCGTCCGCGCCGGTGAGCGAGGGGGTGAGCATCAGGCCGGAGAGCGAGCTGTCCTGCGGGGTATAGCGGCGCATCGTGAGCAGCTCGAGTGTTTGCCCGCCGGAAAGGGCGACGCTCAGCGTCAGCAGCGTCTCCTCGTCGCGCGCGAGGCTGAGCACGCCCGGCATGTACGTCGCCAGGATCGAGCCGTAGCCGCCGTTCTGGAAGAAATCGCCCATCTGCGCGTCGTGCCAGGCGCCGCGCTCCTCCTCGGAGAGCAGCCCGCGGCTGACGATGAGCGATTCCAGCTCGTCGAGGAACGCCTCATACGCCGGCTCGAGCGTCAGCAGGTCGTCGACGCTCAGCAGCGGATCGCCCTCCCCCGCCAGCGCGCAGCCGGGCAGCAGCGCGGCAAGGAGCAGCGCGGCACAAAGCAGCCTTTTGGTCATGGGCCTTCCTCCCTTCCGCCCGGGCGGGCGCACTTATCGCGTGAAATAGACGATGTCGCTGACGTTGCGCTCGCGGGAGCCGCTCGTCTTGTTGACCAGCTCGCCGTTGAGGACCATCGTCGCGCTGCCGCCGCCGTCGAGGTTGTAGGCGACCTGGCAGCCCTGCTCGACAAACACCTGCTGCAGCTCCTGCAGCGTCATGCCCTTGTCGCTCCAGCCGTCGCGGCGGCCGTCGGCGACGACGACAACGTAGTGGGTCTCATCGACCCAGCCGATGGCCGTGCGCGGCTCGCGGATGGTATCGCCGGTGTAGATGATGTACTTCTCCGGCAGCGGGACGATCTCGCCGCCGTCGACGAGGATCGGCCCGAATGTGAAGCTCTGCATGACGCCGCTGTCGAGGTAAGCCTGCCCGTTGCCGGGCGCAAACGCGCTGGCAGGCAGCGCCTCAAACGACCCGTCCGCGTAGACGAGCAGCTGGTCGCGCGTCGATTCGAGGTCGCGGTAGAGCTCGCCGTTGCGGATGACGAGGTTGTATTTGTCCTTGTAGTTGTAATAGTCGCCATTGATGGCGAGCACGGCGTCGTGGCGCTGCGCGATGGCGCTGGTGGCCTCAGCGTTGTCCTTGGAGTAGGCCTCGCCGGCGAACGCCGTCTGCAGCTGATCGGGGCGTGAGGCGTAGACGTTGGCGACGAAGAAGCGCAGCTCCGTGCGGTTGAACGCATAGCACCAGCGGTCGATCGTCACGCGGATCGTCTCGTCCTCGTAGGTCAGGGTGTCTTCGATGGTCTTGCTGTTGGGGAGCGTCGCGGCCTGCGCGGCGCAGAGGGGCAGCAGCGCCGCGAGCACGAGCGCGGCTACAGAGAGGAGTTTCTTCATGCGGAATGCCTTTCGTCTGTTGGGGGTTACTGCGGGTTGGCCATGAACATGATGACGTCGCTGACGGAGCGCTCCGTGCCGCCAGAGGGCATGTTGACGACCTCGCCGAGGAAGTAGAGCGTCGTCGAGCCGCCGCCGTCGAGGTTGAAGGCGAACTGCGCGCCCTCGTCGAGGAAGAGCTGCTGCAGCTGCGGGATGCTCGCGCCGGTGGAATAGCCGCTGCGGCGGCCGTCGACGACGATGACAATGTAATGCAGCGGACCGAGCTGGCCAATGGCCGTGCGCGGCTCGTAATAGCCGTCGGCGCAGGCGACGTAGAAGGACTTGGGCAGCGCCACGGCCTGCCCGTTCTCCACGAGCACCGGGCCGAACTCAAAGGTCTGCCAGGTGTTCTTCGCCTCAAGATCAGCGGCGACGAGGCCCTGCTTGCCGGTGCGGTCGGTCAGGGCGGACATGTCGCCGTTTTCGTCGACGATCAGCAGATGATGCTTGGTGATATTCTGCTTGCGCAGCAGCTCGCCGTTGCGGATGATGACGCCGTTGCGGTGGTAGCGGCAGAAGTCCGCGTTGATGGCGAGCACGGGGCTGTAGCGCCCGGCGATGTCGCTGGTCGCCTCGTAGATGCCGCTGGTGAAGCTGTCGCCAGCGAAGGCCGTGCGCAGCTGGCTGACGTCGCTGAGCTTGATATCGCAGACGAAGTAGGTCATGCCGTCCTTCGTCTTCTGCTCGACGGAGACGCTCATCCGGTCGGTCTGGTAGGAGAGCTCGCCGGGCTCATAGTGCTTGAAGCGCGTGCCCGCGGCGATCTCCTGCGCCTCCTGCTCCTCGGCCCTGGCCTGCTCCTGCGCCTGCGCGGCGGCGTTTTCAATCGCCTGCTGCTGCGCCTCGGCGCTGAAATTCATCGCCTCATAGAGGGCCGTTCCAGGTTCGGGCGTCGCGCCGGGGAGCTGGCTGAGGGTTCTCTCGTTCTGCTGGGCGGCCCAGTCGGCAAAGCGCTCCTGTACGCTGGGCACATCAACCATCGGCGCGCTGGCGCAGCACAGCGTCAGCAGCATCACGGCGCAGCAGGCGCTCCAGAGGAAACGCCCGGGCCGGCCGCCCGGCTGCGGCAGATCATAGTAGCGCTTGCGGAAGCGCCCGGCATGCTCAAGGCGCGTCTCCTCCTGCGCGGGCCGGTCATAGCGCCGCTGCGGCGTGCGCTCAAACGCGTCGAGCGCGTCGCGCCTGTCCTGTTTCGACATGAGCGGCCCCCTTTCGCTGAAATTCAGTCTCTATTATACGACGATATCCGAAGCCTGTCAAACGAGAGGGAAGGGATGCCAAAAGGCCCTCTCCCCTGATGCAGGGAAGAAGGCCCGCAGCCTACCGTGAAAGCCGCTTTGCAAATCTGACCCGTCTCAATCGTAGGCTGCTTTGCAGCCTGCTCTGAGACTACTTTTTTCTTGAGCTTATAGGAACGTTGGGCTGCCGCCCAAACCTGCCTGGGGCGCTGCCCCAGACCCCGCAAGGGGCTTAACCCCTTGACCCTTCTTCGCTTCGCGCGGTGAAAAGCCGCTGATCAGAATCCCGCGATGACGTCGGCGTTCAGGTGCTCGATGACGGCGGCGGCGAGGCGGGCGGCGTTTTCAAGATCCGCCGCGCTGGCGAGGCCGACCTGCGTGTGGATATAGCGGACGGGGACGCCGACGACGATGCAGGGGACGCCCAGGCCGGAGAGATGGATCGGCGCGCCGTTGGTCGAGCCGCCCGCGCGCACGCCGCTCTGCACAGGGATGCCGAGCCGCTCGCCCAGATCGAGTGCAAAGCGCTGGAAACGGGGATGCGTGATCATCCGCGCATCGATGAAGCGGAGCATCGGCCCCTTTTTGAGCGCGGTCTGCACCATGTAGGGCTCGGCGCAGGTGTCGTCCGCCGGGCAGCCCTCAAAGACGATCGCGACATCCGGTTTGACGTGGTTGGCGGTCACGGCCGCGCCGCGCGTGCCGACCTCCTCCTGGCAGGCCCAGGCCGCGACCGGGTTGACCGCAAGGGCCTTCCCCTCGAGCGCGGCGAGCGTGCCTGCGATGGCGGCGCAGCCGAGGCGGCAGTCAAACGCCTTGCCGCTCATCAGGTCATGCGCCTCGTCGTAGCGGAAGTCCACGTCCGGAACGACGGGCTCGCCGATGCGGATATGGAAGTCGCGCTCAGCCTCCTCACGGGAGCAGGCGCCCACGTCGATGGTCATGGTGCTCAGGTCGAGCTGATCCTGCTGCCCGGGGCGCATGTAGTGCGGCGGCGTGGTCGCGACGATGCCGGGCACGTATTCGCCCAGCGCGTTGCGCACGCGCACGCGATGCCCGGCGACGCCGGCCTTGACCCAGCCGCCCAGCGGCAGGAAGCGCAGCGTGCCGTCGGGCCGGATGGCCTGCACGATGAAGGAGACCTCGTCCGTGTGCGCGTCGAGCTGGACGACGGGGCGGCCCGCCTCGTTGCCGTGGCGGTCGCAGTAGAGGTTGCGCATCTTGTCCTCTTGGAGGACGCCGAAGGGCGCGGCGGCGCGGCGCAGGACGGAGACAACCTCGTCCTCGAAGCCGGAGGCGCCGTTGGCATTGGAGAGATCGCGCGCGAGGGCGATCAGACCGGAACGATTCAAGCGAAGGCCTTCTTTCTCTGACTCTGTCAATCCTTTCGCAGCGCGGGCACGGCCCGGCGAAGCGCCATGACAAGCACGGGGATGATGACGATGTGGACGATGATGCCGGGGACGGCATTGGCAAACGCGCCGGCCCAGAAGGCGGCGAAGGTGAACGGCGAGCCGCTCACGCCGGAGAGCAGCGCGCGCACGACGCCCCAGACGACGCGGCCCGCGAGCATCGCGGCGATCAGCGCGGCGTAGATTGAGGCGTTCTTCCTTGGCAGGCGGCGGTAGAGCACGCCCGCGACGAGGCCGTAGGTCGCCAGCTCAAAGCACATGGCGACGCCGGTCGGGAAGATCGGCGGCATGCCGAAGAGCATAAAGCGCAGCAGCGGCGCGATGAAGCCGACGACGGCGGCATAGGCCGGCGCGCAGAGGAAGCCGCACAGCAGCACAGGGATGTGCATCGGCGAGAGCGCGCTGCCGATCTGCGGGATCTGCCCGGTCAAAAACGGCAGCACCATGCACAGCGCGAGGCAGAGCGCGGCGGTGACGAGCTGGGTGACGTTGAGGCTGTTGGTCTTTCGGGTCATTTGGATGGTTCTCCCTTCTGGTATGGACAGACCGTCTTGAACGGGAGAATGCACCTTCGTGATGCGTGTTTTCGGAAACAGGGGGAAGAAAAGCCCCGGCTCCCGGCCCGTCCTCCGCCTGAGGCGGGGGCTGCGGACCGGCACAGGGGGCCATGCCGGCTTGGCCGGCGGATTGATTGGCTCCGGGCTCCATCCTATCACGCCCAGGCGGATTCGTCAAGCCCGGGTTTCACCCGAGCATGATGCGCAGGATCTCCTCGTCGGTCTGCCTCATGCCCTCCTTGCCCAGACGGCCGACGCTGCGGATGGTGTTCTCCACGCCCTTTTTGACGATGCCCTCGCCGCCGCGGAACTGCTTGCCCGAGAGCGCCATCTGATAGCCGATGAGCGCGGCGTCGACGGCCTCGGCGATCTTCGCGGCGCAGGACGGCTTCGCGCCGTCGCAGATGGTGCCCGAGAGGATGGCGAGCGCGTTGACGATCGTGTGGTTGATGATGTACAGGTCGCCGCCGCAGAGGTAGGCGATGCCCGCGCCCGCCGCGCAGCCCGCGCTGATGGCCCCGCAATAGGCAGAGAGACAGCCGATGAGCGTCTTCTGGCGGATGGCGACGAGGTTGGAGAGTGTCAGCGCGCGCAGCAGCTGCTCGTGCGAGGCGCCGAGCTCCTTGGCGTAGACGATCACCGGGAGGGAGACGGTGATGCCCTGGTTGCCGCTGCCGGAATTGATGATGACCGGCAGCTCGCAGCCGCTCATGCGCGCGTCCGAGCCGGCGGCGGCATAAGCCTTGGCGCGCGTGCGCACGTCGCCGTCGCCCCAGCTGTCCAGGATGACGCGGCCGACGCCCGCGCCCCAGCTGCCGCTGAGGCCCTCCTCGGCGATGGCGGTGTTGCAGGCGATCTGCCGCTCGAGCACGGGCGCGACGTCCTGCACATCGCAGGTCGTGGCAAAGTCGTAGATGCCCTCGATGGTCAGCAGCGATTCGTTGCTGTCGCCGGGGGCCTCCTCGCTGCACAGGTCATTTTGGAGGATGACCTGCCCGTCGAGCTCGACGTCCACGACGTTGGTGTGCCGGTCGGCGATGCGCGCGCAGGCGGTGTGCCCGCCGGCCTCGGCCCTCACGAGGATGTCAAAGAGCCGCGCGTCCGGCTTGAGCTGCACGTCGATGGCGCCGGAGGCCAGATAGGCGTCGATTCCCGCAAGCTGCTCCTGCTCCACGCGGGCGATGACCTCCAGCTCCCGGTCGGGGTCCCCGGCGATCAGCCCGGCGGCGCAGGCGGCGTCGATGCCCTTGCGCCCGCCTGTGTTGGGGACGGTCACGGACTTGGCGTTCTTGATGATGTTGCCGCTGACCAGGACGCACACGCGCTCGGGCAGCACGCCCAGCGCCCGGCGCGCAATCGCGCTGGCATAGGCGATGGCGATGGGCTCCGTGCAGCCCATCGCGGGCTTCAGGTGGTTTTGCAGCACGGCGGCATACGCCGCGTAGCGGGGGTCGGAGCGATCCATGGCGAGCCTTCCTTTCTCGGGAATCAGCCCTTGACCGCGCCGGCGGTCAGGCCTTCCTTCTGGAACATCTGCATGACGAGGTACAGCAGGATGCTGGGGACGATGACCAGCGTCGTGCCGGCGAGGACGACCTGCCAGGGTGTGGAGAGGCCGTCGCTGGTGGGCAGCATGGAGACGGAGACCATCAGCGTGTATTTGCTGGTCTTGCGCAGGAAGAGCAGCGGCCAAAAGAAGTCGTTCCAGCGGGCGATGACCGTCAGGCTGGCCCAGGAGGCCAGCGCCGGCTTGATCACCGGGACGACCACGCGCGCGAAGATGCCGAACTCGCTGCAGCCGTCGATGCGCGCCGCCTCGACGATCTCGTCGGGCACGTCCATGATGTATTGGCGCATATAGAAGATGCCCACGGCGGTCGCGATGCGCGGGATGATCAGCGACCAGAGGGAGTTGATCATGCCGATTTTGCGCATGATGATGAACAGCGGCACGGAGCCGACCTCCGGGGTGATCATCATCGTGGCGATGACAAAGTAGAAGAGCGCCTCGCGGCCGGGGAAGCGGTATTTGGCGAACGCGAAGCCCGCCAGCGCGCAGAAGAACAGCGACGTCACCGTGCCCAGGATGGTGGTAAAGAGGCTGTTGTAGAGGTTCTGCCCCAGCGGGATCAGCTCAAAGAGCCGCCTGTAGTTGGCCAGCGTCGGCGTCTCCACGCGCAGGGCGTTGAAGCCCGTGATGCTCTCGCCGACGGTCTTGACGGAGATGATGCACATCCACAGGACGGGGAACAGGCAGATGACGACGATGACCGCCATGATGAGATGGACGGCGATGCCGGTCAGGCGCTTCTTGGTTTTCATGTTCATGGCTTGCCTCTCCCTTCCTTAAAGCTCGCCCTGGCGGCGGCGCACGATGAACTGGATGACGGAGATGGTCAGCAGGATGGCGATGAGCACGACGCCCAGCGCGCTGGCGTAGCCCATCTTGAAGGTCGTGAACGCGGAGGTGTACATCAGCTGGAAGAGCGACATATTGGAGGAACCGGGGCCGGCGAGCACGTAGGACTCATTGAAGAGCTTCCACGAGTCCACCGTCACGGTGACAAAGCAGAAGAAGAGGATGTTGCCCAGCAGCGGCAGCGTGATTTTGAAGAACTGCTGCGCGCCGGTCGCGCCGTCGACGGTCGCGGCCTCGTAATATTCCGGCGAGATGTTCAGCAGGCCGGAGAGGATAATGAGCGTGTACCAGGGCGTCAGCCGCCAGACGTGCAGCACGATGACGGGGATGCGCGCCGTCTTGCTGCTGGTGAGCCAGGGCACGCGCGGGCCGCCCAGGGAGACGATGATCTCGTTGATCAGGCCCGCGTTTTCCTCAAAGAGCATCTTGAAGATCAGGCCCATGGCCACGGACGCGCAGACATAGGGCAGGAAGGTCACGGTCTTGAAGAAGCGCTTGCCGCGCAGCGCGCCCGACTTGAGCAGGCAGGCGATCAGCAGCGCGCAGCAGAGCACGCCGATGGCCGTGGCAATCCAATAAATGAAGGTATTGCGCAGCGCGTCCTTGAACATGTAGTCGTTCAGCATCATGGCGTAGTTTTTGAGCCCTATCCACTTCGGCGCGCGCAGGCCGTCCCACTCAAAGAAGCTGATGGCGCCGGTCCAGAGCGTCGGAACGAGCTGGAAGACCAGGAACAGAATGAAATAGGGGCAGATGAAGAGATAGGGCCATTTGTGCTTGCGCAGGGTTTTCAGCATTGCCCGTTCCTCCTTTTGGCGGGATAATGAAACAAAGAGGAGGCGCCGGCGCCCATGCAGACGTCCGGCGCCTCCGGGAGCCTCCCCTTGGAGGCGAAGGGTTCATTCAAACGGTTTTGGGGCAGCAGCCCGCTCCTTACGGAATCTCGGTCTGGCCGATGCGGCTCTTGAGCTCCTTGTCCATGTTGGCGATGGCCTCGTCCATCGTCTGCTCGCCGGCGACGTACTTCTCGATCTCGGCGCTGATGATGGTGTCCGCCTCGGCATCCTTGATGGTGACGGTCATGTTCTTGGACGGGTTGTTCAGGCCCTCGCCCTCGGCCTGGCGGAAGGAGGTGTCGCCGTAGAAGGCGGCCGTCTCCTGCCAGAACGGATCCTCGAGCATCGCCTTGGTGATCGGGTTGGAATACGCGCCGCCGATCTCGACCATCTCGTTGACCCAGGCCTTGCGGTTCTCGTTGTCGGTGTGGAAGTCAAACCACATCTTCTGGATCAGGCCGGCATACTCGTTGGTGCCGTTGTTGACCACGCACAGGAAGTTCGAGACGGGCGCGCCCGCGGTGCCGACCTCGCTGAACACGGGGGCGCTCATCGCGCGCCACGCGCCGGCGGTCTTGGTCAGGTTCGCGCGCAGGAACTCATCCCAGAACGCGCCGATGTAGAAGGTCGCGATCTGGCCGTTGTCGGTCGCCTCGTAGAGCGGCGGCTGCATCATGGTCGTCTTGTAGAGCAGGCCCTCGGTGTTGAGCGTATCCAGGAAGCCCAGCGCCAGCTTGGCGCCCTCGTCGCTGCCGATGACGACGTTGCCCTCGTCATCCCAGATGCGGGCGTTCGCCTGCGGCATCAGGCCGCGGCGGCCCCAGTAGCGCCAGGTGTAGGTGGTCGGGTCGATGTAGGAGAGGTAGACCTCGCCGCCGGACTTCTCCTTGAGCTGGCGGCCGGCCTCCAGGTAGCCCTCCATCGTGGTCATTTGCGCGGGATCGACGCCGTACTGCTCAAAGAGGTCGGCGTTGTAGAAGAGCAGCTGCGGGCGCACGCTGTCCGGCAGGCCCCAGATTTTGCCCTGGATGGTCGCGTCGTTGGCCGCGCCGTCGACGAAGAGGTCGGCGTTGGCGGTGTAGAAGTCGGTCATGTCGACGAGCAGGCCGGAGGAGGCGAGGTCGACGATGCCGACCGCGTCGGAGTAGATGGCGTCGGGCATGTCGTCATACGCGCCGGCGAGGTAATCCATGGAGATCTTCTGGCGGCCTGCGGCCTGCGTCTCGATCTGCACGAGCTCGATGGTCACGCCGGGCGCGATGTCGCGGTTCCGCTCGAGCCAATCGTCAAAGTACATCTGAAGGAACTGGGGCTGGCCCGTGCAGTAGATGGACACGGTGCCGTCCGGATAGGTTTCGGCGCTTGCCAGGGCGGCGACGCCCAGCACCATCACCAGAGCCAGAACAAGGGACATCAGGCGTTTCATAGTCAAACCCTCCTTTTTTCTTTATGTAAATCTCCTCTGCCCTGCCTCGTTTCAGGCACGGAGCAGCGGGATTTGCATCCTTGCGTCGGAAGCGGGCCCGGCATCATGCCGGGTTGCGACGGGAATTCATCCGCTCTGCGCCGGTCTCGGGCGCAGAGCAGCGGG
>SFHU01000106.1 GCA_004555535.1 Clostridiales bacterium | reverse complement strand
CCAGCAGACAGCGCCAGGATCGGCATCGTGGACAGGATCTTTACGCGTGTAGGCGCGTCGGACGACCTGGCCAGCGGCCAGTCGACGTTCATGGTCGAGATGAACGAGATGGCGCACATCCTGCGCAGCGCGACGCCGAAGTCGCTGATCGTCCTTGACGAGATCGGCCGCGGAACGAGCACGTTTGACGGGCTGAGCATCGCCTGGGCGGTCGTCGAATACCTCGTGGACAAGCAGAAAATCGGCGCAAAGACGCTGTTTGCGACCCACTATCACGAGCTCAGCGAGCTGGAGGGCAGCCTGTCCGGCGTGGTCAACTACCGCATCAGCGTCAAGGAGCATGGCGAAAGCGTCATCTTCCTGCGCAAAATCGAGCGCGGCGGGGCCGACAAGAGCTTCGGCATCCACGTCGCGCATCTGGCGGGCTTGCCCAGGCCGGTCATCATGCGCGCGCACGAGATCTTGGCGCGCATCGAGGCCAACGACGTCAACCAGACGAGCATCGGCCAGAACATCCTGGGCACCGACGCGGACAGGGCGCCGCAGCAGGTCGGGCTCTTTGAGTCCCCGGCGATGGATCTGGTCGAGGAGCTCCGCTCGCTCGACGTGCTCTCCATGACGCCCATCGACGCGCTCAACACGCTCTTTGCGCTCAAGGAAAAAGCAAGAAAGATCTGACGGAGGATGAACGTGGAAGACAGACCGATTCTCAGACTGAGCGAGGAAATCATCGGCAAGATTGCGGCGGGCGAGGTCGTGGAAAGTCCCGCCTCCGCCATCAAGGAGCTCGTGGAAAACAGCCTTGACGCGGGCGCGAGCTGTGTGACCGTCGAAATTCGGGACGGCGGCATCTCCTATCTGCGCGTGACGGACAACGGCAGGGGTATCCCGAGCCGGGACGTCCGCCTGGCCTTTGAGCGCCACGCGACGAGCAAAATCCGCAAATCGGAGGATCTGTTTGATCTGCACACGCTCGGCTTCCGCGGCGAGGCGCTGGCCTCCATTGCCGCAGTGTCAAAGCTGGTGCTCACGACGCGCACCGCGCAGGAGGAGGTCGGCACCCGCGCCGTCAACGAGGGCGGCGTGTTCAAAACGATTTCGGAGGCGGCCAGCCCGCAGGGGACGACTATCGTCGCGCGTGAGCTGTTTTACAACACCCCCGTGCGCCTCAAGTTCCTCAAGAAGCCCGTCACGGAGGCGGCCAGGGTCGCCGATGTGATGGCGAAGATGATCCTCGCGCACCCGGATATCTCCTTCCGCCTGACGCACAACGGCAAGCAGATCTATGCCAGCACCGGAAACGGCGACCTGCGCAGTGCCGTCTTCTGCCTCTATGGGCGGGAGGAGGCGCAGGCCATGCTGCCGGTTCATGCCGAGGGCTCGGTTTCCGTCGACGGCCTGGTGGGCGTCGGACTGCAGGCGCGCTCCAACCGCGCGAGGCAGACGTTTATCGTCAACGGCCGCACGATTCGCAGCCCGCTGCTGACGCAGGCGCTGGAGGACGGATGCCGCGAGCGCGTGACCATCGGGCATTATCCGACCTGCGTGCTCAATATCCGCATGCCGGTTGCCATGGTCGACGTCAATGTCCATCCCAACAAGCTCGAGGTTCGCTTCAGCGACGAGCGCCTCATCTTCGGCGCGGTTTCCGGCGCGATACGGGACAGCTTTTCCACCTCTCCGCTGGAGAGCGCGCCCCGAATTTCGCTTGGCGCCGAGACTGAGCCGCAGCGCCTGACGCCCAGTGTCGTGCGCGTCATCGATACGCAGAGCGAGGCTGGGCTTGCCGACGCCCGCGCACAGAACGAAAGGGCAGAGACACCGTCCCCTGCAGTGAAACCGGAACCCTGCCCGCAGAGCCCGGTTCCCGATACTGCGAATCCGGAGAGCCGGGAGAGCAGCCGCCCCACGCCTGAGCAGCAGGCGGCGTTTACCTCGTTTGTGACGCAGTATTTCGGCGGGGCGGCGCTTCGGGAATCGGCCGTCCCCGGCCCGGCTTCCCAGGAGCCGATCGCCTTTGCCAAGTTTGAGCGGCCCACCGCCCCTCGGGTGGAGGCGTCCCTTCTGCAAAGGGAGGAGACTGCATCCGTTGCGAAGGCCGATTCCGAATCGCCCGAGGGGGCGAAGGAGGAAACTGCTTTCCAGAAGGTCATTTCCCCTCAGCCTGTGCCGCTAGAGCCTGTGCAGGAGAAGATGGCCGGGCTTGAGGCGAAGCCGGAGGAGGATCCGCTCTGCGGATACCGCATGGTTGGCGTCGCCTTTGACACCTACATTCTCCTGCAGAACGACAAGCAGCTGCTGCTCATCGATCAGCACGCTGCGCACGAGCGGATTCTCTACGAAAGGCTCATGCGCGAGATCGACCAGGGCGGCGGTTCGCAGATTCTGCTGACGCCGCAGGTGATTCAGGTCACGCCGCAGGAGACAATGCCTACACCATCCGCGCCGTGCCCAACGTGCTGGGCGTGCCGCAGAGCCGCGCTGCGTTCCTCGACGTGGTGGATCATCTGGGCGAGCTGCGCGTGCTGACGACGCAGCAGAAGCGCCGGGACGCCATTCTGCAGATGGCCTGCAAGAAGGCTGTCAAGGGCGGCGACCGGCTCTCGATGGAGGAGATCCGCCCGCTTCTTGCGGACATGCTCGCCACCAACGCGCCGCCCACCTGCCCGCACGGACGCCCGTTGGTGGTTGCGCTCACCCGGAGCGAGATCGAAAAGCGCTTCCGGCGCATCAACGATTGACAGGAGGCCGTATGAAACCCACCCTTCTGGCCCTGGTCGGCCCGACAGGCTCCGGCAAGACCGAGACCGCCATCCGGCTCGCCCCGGCGTTGAATGCGGAGATCGTCTCGATGGATTCCATGCAGATTTACAGAGGCATGGATATCGGCACGGCGAAGCCCTCCGCGCAGCAGCTTGCCGCTGTGCCGCATCACATGATCGATATCGCGGAGCCGGACGAGCTGTTCACGGTGTCCGCGTACCGCGAGCACGCCATGCGCGAGATCGATGGCATTCTCTCGCGCGGGCGGCACGTGCTGCTGGTCGGCGGAACAGGACTGTATCTGCAGGCGCTGAGCTACGACATGACGCTAGGCGACAACGGTGCGGACACCACTCTGCGCGACAGGCTTCACGAGATCGCGCAGAGCGAGGGCGGGGAGAACACGCTGCACGCCATGCTCGCAAAGGTCGATCCCAGGACCGCGGAAAAGCTCCATCCCCACGACGTGCGCCGCGTGATTCGCGCGCTTGAAATCTACGAGACCTCCGGCAGAGCCAAGAGTGAGCAGAAGAATGAGACGAGGCGGGAGGGGCCGTATCACGTGCTGGTCTACGGCCTTTCGCTGCCGCGCGAGCAGATGTACGCGCGCATTAACGAGCGCGTGGACGAGATGATGCGCGACGGCCTGGTCGATGAGGTTCGGGGACTGCTCGCACGCGGTATCGAGCCCCGCCGGGAGGGCGGCGCCATGCAGGCCATTGGCTACAAGGAGATCGTCAGTGCCCTGCGCGGCGAGATCACGACAGAGCGGGCAGTGGAGCTGATCAAGCAGGGATCGCGCCGCTATGCCAAGCGCCAGTGGACGTGGTTCCGCCACGACGCGCGGACGCAATGGCTTGACTACACTGATTTCCCGTCCGCGGATATGCTGCGGGAAGCGCTGCTCGCCCGGATGCTCCGGGATCTCGCGGAGGCGGAGGAGACTCAGGGCAGAAGCGCGAGCGCTTCTTGACAGGCCTGGGACGGACGCCTCCGACCGCCCGTGCATAGGATGAAACGACTCCGTTTAATGGAAAAGGAGGCGTTTTCATCATGGAAGGATGCGAATATGTCCTCGAGCGCGTCGTCTTTAGAAGAAGCGAGGAGCTCTGCTTCCGCGGCATGCTCGAGGTTTGCGCTCTGCCCGCGTGCCTGTGTCCGCCGCTCATGCTCTGCGCCGTGGAGGTGACCGACATCCGGCCCTGTGAAGGTGGCTGCGCGGAAGAACTCGAAATCCGCGTCTGTGTGACCGTGCAGGACAGCCGGGGCTGCCGTGGAGAGGGAAGCGGCGTCTTCTGCGTGCAGAGTGGTCTGCGCCGCCCCTGTGGCTGCGCAGGCCTGCAGGTCAGGCGCAGCGCGGAGATCTGCATCCGGGAGGCTTCGTTCTGTACGCCCTGCAGCTTTTGCGTCTGCCTGAGCGTCGTGCTGCAGACGGTGTACAGCCGTTTTGAGGTCGTCGGCAGCAGGCCCGTATGCGGCCCGTCCAAGCCGGAATGCCCGACGCTGCCGCTCTATCCGCCGCCCTGTCTTCCTGGCGGCTGTGCCTGCCGCGAACACTTCCGCCCGCCGCGAGGCCAATTTGCGAACAAAAGGGTTGAAGATTTCCCGAAGATGATGTAAAATGCTCTATACATTTTGATTGAAGAGGAAGGATTTGAATCCGATGCAAATGTTGAAGGAAGCGATTCTCTCCAAGGGAAAGGCGATCAATCAGGATGTGCTGCTGGTCGATTCCTTCCTGAACCATCAGGTGGATGTCGCCCTGATGAAGGCGGTTGGCGATGCCTTTGCAGCGCATTTCTCCGGGCGGGGCATTGACCGCGTCGTGACGATTGAAAGCTCCGGCATCGCGCCCGCGTCGTTTACGGCGCTGGCGATGGGCCTTCCGCTCGTGATCATGAAGAAGCAGACGTCGAAGATCCTCAAGGGGGATCTGCTTCAGACGACCGTACGCTCCTTCACCAAGGGCACGCAGTATGAGCTGACGGCCAAGCGGGAATTCCTGCCCGCCGGAGAGAAGCTCCTGCTCATCGACGATTTCCTCGCCAGCGGCGAGGCGGCGTTCGGCGTGCTCAATCTGGCGCAGCAGGCTGGCTGTGAGGTTGCCGGCGTCGGCATCGTCATCGAAAAGGCCTTTCAGCCGGGGCATGACCGCCTCGTGAACGCGGGACTCGACGTCTGCTCACTCGCCCGCGTCCAATCCATGTCGGAAAAGGGAATTGAGTTCGTCGACTGACATCGCCAGACCAACAGCATCCTGGGCCGCAGCGGAACCGGCTTCTGCTGCGGCTTTTCTCTGTCTGTGGAGGCGGATGAAAGACATCGTCGGGGCGAACAAATTATGCGGTTTAACCAAATCCCGGAAATATGGATGCAATCGCGGGCGGAGTATGATATAATAGAATGACTTTGATTGTTTTCGGGAGGGTTATGCCGATGGCGTCCGTTTCGCTTCCGCTGGTTCTGGCTTCCGGTTCGCCCAGAAGAAGGGAGCTCCTGTCCCTGATGGGCCTTGCATATACTGTGGATACCCCCGATGTCGACGAGTCCTTTTCGGGCATGCCGGAGGAGATGGTCTGTGAGCTCTCGCGCCGCAAGGCCGAGGCCGTCGCGCCGCGCTACGGGTCAGCGCTGATTCTGGCGGCGGATACGACCGTCTGCGAGGAGAACGGCCGCATCCTTGGCAAGCCGGGGACGCCGGAAAACGCCAGGCGGATGCTCAGCGAGCTGTCGGGCAAGTGGCACGACGTCTTTACCGGCATGACGCTCATCAACACGGCGACAGGGGAGCGCCTGACGCAGGCCGTGCGCACGCGCGTGCATTTTGTGGAAATGACCCCGGAGGAGATCGACGCCTACGTCGCCACGAAGAGCCCGCTTGACAAGGCGGGCGCATACGGCATACAGGATATGGGCGGCATGTTCGTGGACAGAATCGAGGGATCCTACTCAAACGTGGTCGGCCTTCCCATGGCGCAGCTGCGCGATATGCTCGCCGCCATCGCGCACGCCGCCCGATAAGGCGCTGAAGGAGTTTGCACAATGGGATTGTTTCAATTTGTTTCCCCGGACATCGCGGTGGATCTGGGCACCAACAACACGCGCGTCTATGTCAAGGACAAGGGCATCGTCGTCAACGAATCCTCCGTCATCATCACGCGCGGTGATGGACCTCGCAACGTCATTGCCGTAGGCGACAGTGCGGACGAGCTGATCGGCCGCTCCGCAGGGAATATCCGCATCGTCCACCCGCTGCGCGACGGCGTTATCGTCGACTATGAGCTGGCTCAGACCATGATCCATTACTTTGTCAGCAAGGCGATCGGCACGCGGCACTTCATTCGTCCGCGTGTCGTGGTGACCATGCCCAGCGAGGTCAGCAAGGTCGAGCGGCGCGCTGTCATCAACGCCATGGAGAAGATCGGCGCAAGGCAGATCTACACCGTGGAGCAGGCGTTTGCCGCGGCGCTGGGCACAGGTCTGCCCGTCTATGAGCCGCAGGGCAACTTTATCGTCGATATCGGCGGCGGAACGACCGAGGTCGCCGTCGTTTCGATGGGCGGCATCGTGCTTTCTCACTCGATCCGCATAGCCGGCAACAAGATCGACGAGGCGATCTCCGGCTTCCTCAAAAAGCAGCACGGCATCCTCGTCACGGAGCGCGTCGCTGAGCAGATCAAGCTCGATCTGCCCGATGTGCGCGCCGGCAGGGAGCTGGAGCACATGGCCGTCGTACGCGGACGCGACATCGCAACAGGCATGCCGCTGACCGTCGATGTCAATATGTCCCGCGTGAGCGAGGCCATCCGTGAGCCGATCAAGGAGATTCTCTCCGCCATCAAGTGGGTGCTCGGGCGCATTCCGCCGGAGCTGGCGGCCGATATCCTGCAAAACGGCATCTTCCTGACGGGCGGCTCTGCGGCGCTGCCCAGCCTGGACAGCATGATCGCCACCGAATTCGGCGTGCCTGTCTCTGTGGCGCGCGACGCGGGCGAATGCACCACCCTGGGCGCAGGCTATATGGCGGATCACTTTGATATGCTCGGCAACATCGGCAGGGCGGACGGCTGAAACGGAGTGGACAGACAGCGATGAGGAAAAAACACCCTTTGCTTTTCACCATCCTGCAGCGCGGCATCATCCTGCTGCTGCTGCTCTTGATGATTCTGACAGCATACAGCCAGTCTTCCGGTCTGCGTTTTTCTCCGGAGGGCTTGATGGCCCGCATCATCACGCCGCTGCAGAGCGCGGTTTCCGGCGCGACCCAGGCCGTTTCCAATTATCTTTACCGCATCAAGCTCAGAAGGAACATCGAATACGAATACAACCAGCTCAAGGCGCAGAACGACGAGCTGATCCTGCGCAGCATCCTCTACGAGGAGCTGGAGGAGGAGAACGCGCAGCTTCGCGCGCTTCTGGGCGAATATGAGGCGCGCGCAGAGATGGATCCCGTGCTGGCGCGCGTGATCGCGAGCGAGTCCGGCAACTATTTCTCCACCTTCACCATCAACAAGGGCAAAAACGACGGCGTGGACACGCAGATGGCGGTCATCACCGCAGAGGGCCTCATCGGCTACATCTATGAGGTCTTCGATACGACCGCCAAGGTGATCACGATCATCGACGACCAGGCGAGTCTGGCGGCGCTGATCGAGAGCAGCCGCGACCAGGGCGCGGTCAAGGGCACGCTGGGCAGCACGGGAGAGCCGCTGTGCAGGATGTATTATCTTTCTGCGGACAGCGTACCGCGTCCCGGCGACCGCGTCATTACCTCCGGCGTGGGCGTTTCCTTCCCCAAGGGCCTGCTGATAGGCTATGTGCGCGAGAGTACACGCGCCATTGAGGATAGCAAGCATTACATCGTCGTCGAGCCCGCAGCGGACTTTGAGCACATCGAGAACGTGCTCGTGCTGCGCTACTACGCCGAGGTTGAGGAGATGCCCGAGAACTACAACAACACCGAAATCATCATTGCGCCGGTTGCCACGGCGAGGCCGCAGGCTGTCATCGAGGAGGAGCGCCTGAATGCCTCCACGCCCGTGCCGCTGCCTGAGGCGCCCGGCAGAGCCACGCCGTCGCCCACGCCCCAGGCGGTTGACTTCATCGTCGACGAGGAGGCGATGGGCGACATGGCGCAGTATCTGATCGAAGCGACGCCGACGCCGGAGCCCTCGCCGGAGCCCACCATCGATCCCGGCATGCTGCCCACGGAAGAGGATCTCTTCCCGGAGGATTTCTGATGCGCGAGGTGAACACCCATGTCTAGAGTGCTGCGGCTCCTGCTGCTCTCCATGCTCGGCTGCGTCATGCAGACGACGCTGAGCGGTTATATCCGCATCGCGGGGGTTGCACCGGATCTGATGATCGCGCTGCTTGTCGCCGTCACGTCCTACGGCGGCCCCTACACGGGCTTCTGTGTCGGCTCCGTGATGGCGATGCTCTACGACGCGAGCGTCGGCTATGTGCTGGCGCTCAACCTGGTCGGTTATACCTTCATCGGCTGGGCGGCGCCTCTGATTCGCCGCTTCCTGCAGCAAAAGCTGCGCAAGCTCAAGCACAAAAGCGTGCTCGTCATGACGGTCACATGCTTTTTCCTGACCTGCGTGCGAGAGATTCTCTACATCGGCTATCTCTTCCTGATCGGCTCGGAAATCAATGCCGTCACGCTGCTGAGGATGCTGCTCTGCGCCGGATACAGCACCGTGATGCTGCTGCCCATGATGCTCTTTGTGCGCAGAATTATGACCTGGCACCCGCGAAGAGCGAGGAAGGACCCGGAGGATATGAATGAGAACGGGGAAGACGCCGCTACAGAAACCCATCGCTAAGCTACTTCGGAGGTTTTTGGTTTCGTGAACAAGAAGTATACGGGGCGCTATCGGACCTTTGCCGTGATCATCGCGCTTCTCTTTGGCGTGCTGATCGTGCAGCTGTTCAATCTGCAGGTCGTCGACTACGAGGAAAACCTTGCGGCGTCTGAGAACAAGAAGACGAAAACGATCACCAGCCAGGGCTCGCGCGGCACCATCATGGATGCCAACTCGATGACGTTGGCCTATGACAAGCAGATCTACAACATCCAGTTCTACCGGGATCCGAACTTCACATCCGACCAGAAGGACGAAAACGGAAACACGGTCAGCTCCCTGTCGCTGTACACCAAGGCGATCATCGACGCCATCGAGATCATCGAGCGAAACGGCGGCACGCTCAACACCTCCTTCTCGCTCAAGCAGGACGAGATGACGGGGATGTGGGTGTTCACGTGGAATACCAACGACTACACAGCCTCGCAGCAGGCGGCGCGCGAATCCATGTGGCGCAGCAACTTCTACATGCAGGATACGACAACCTATCCGCAGCAGGAGCTCTTTAACAAGCTGTGCACGCGCTACAAGATCCCCGAGACGCTGACCACCGAGCAGAAGCTCAAGGTGCTCAGCGTCTGGGAGACGATGCAGAACAACGCGTTCCTCTCCTCACCGATCACCATCGCATCCAATGTCAGCTGGGAAACGGTCATCGAGATCGAGGCCAAGGCGCTGACGATGGAGGGCATCTCCGTCTCCGTCAGCACGCAGCGCGTCTATCCCAACGGCACGCTGGCCTGCCACGTCGTGGGCTACATCGGCAAGATCCAAAACTACGACACCTACTACTCCACCTACAAGGACAAGGGATATTCGCTCTCTGACCTGATCGGCCTGGACGGCGTCGAAAAGACGATGGAGGACTGGCTCAGCCCCTGCACGACGCAGCGTGTGGGCAAGCGTGTCGTCGAAATCGACCGCTACGGCGCGGTCAGCCGGACGCTGTCGACCACGGAGGCCACGGACGGCAACAACGTCAAGCTGACGATCGATTCCAACCTCCAGCGCATTGCAGAGGCCGCGCTGGAAACCAACATCAACACCATTCGCGACGAGCAGGAGAAGCTCCTGAAGAACGACACCTGGCTGGATACGAACAAGAGCGTCCTGCAGGGCACGACGCGCGATTTCGATTCCAATCCGATCGAGCTGGCGGAGAAGGGCGCCGCCGTCGTCATCGACATGGAGGGACGCGTGCTCGCGCTGGCAAGCTATCCGCCGTACGATCCCAACGCCTTCATCGTCGGCGGCGAGGCCGCGGCGAACATCCTGCTGGATTCGCGCAATCCGCTGGTCAATTACGCCATCGGCTCGCGCGATACGCCGGGCTCGATTTTCAAGGGCGTCACGGCGACGGCCGGGCTCATGTCCGGTGAACTGACGATGACCGAGGAAATCAGCGACATGGGCAAGTACACGAAATACGACAGTACGAACCCACCGCGCTGCTGGGTCAACCAGAATTATCTGAGCAGGCACGCGGATCAGACGGTCAAGGACGCGCTGACGCACTCGTGCAACTACTTCTTCTACGAGGTCGGCTCCCGCCTGTACGAACATACGGACGATCAGCTCTACAAGACCGCCGCGCTCTACGGCCTGACGACCAAGACAGGTATCGATCTGCCGGGCGAGCTGCAGGGCTATGTAGGCAGCCAGACGACGCTGTATGACAAGAACAAGGCCATCAGCGCCTCCGAGCAGGCGACCTGGAGGCCCTCCATCGTCTTCAACAACATCCGCAAAAACCTCGTCAGCGTCAGCGCGACCTACGGCATGACGTTTGACGACGACAAGCTCGACAAGTGCGTCAAGCGCCTGATGGACATGGCGGTTGACTACAACCAGAGCGACTGGCTTGCGCAGATCCGAAACATTCTCATGGAGGAGCTCGACATGCCGCGCGAGATGGTCTATCTGCAGGCCATCACGGGCGACACGTACATCATGCTCAACGAGATCAAATGGGGCGGCAGCGAGGCGATCATGTGCGCGGTCGGTCAGTCCATCACGACGGTCACGCCTGTCGCGCTCGCGCGCTACATCGCGGCCATCGCCAACGGCGGAAAGGTCTACGACCTGCGCATCGTCGATTCCATCATCTCGCCGGACGGCGAGGTGCTCAGCCAGAGCTCGCCGATTCTCGCCTCTCAGCTCGAAGGGGACAACGTCGAGGAATACCTCGCTTTTATCCGGGAAGGCATGAAGGGCGTCGTTGAGGCCGAAGGTACGGCTAAGCGCTTCTTCAGCGATTCGAAGTACGACAATATCCGCGAGAACATGGGTGCTAAAACCGGTACGGCCGAAAAGACGCAGATCGACCTTGAGAACAACGCGTGGATGATCGCGTTCGCACCGTTTGAGGAGCCGGAAATCGCTGTGTGCGTGTACATTCCGCACGGATACAGCGGCGCCTACTGCTCCATCACGGTTCGTGAGATCATCGACTATTACATGGACAACCGGGCGCTCAGTCAGGATGACTACATGGCGCCGTCCAATTCGCTGGCCTATTGAGGAAAACACATGATGGGAAGAGTATTTGCTGTCTGCTCCGGCAGCGGGGGTGTGGGGAAGACCACGGTCGCGCTCTCGCTCGCCGTCTGTGCCTCCAAGGCGGGAAAACAAACCATCCTGCTGGACGCCTCCGGGCCTGCCCGGTCGGCGGACCTGATTCTGGGCCTGTCGGGCGCCGTGTCGCTGGATATGGCGGACGTCGCGGCGGGCGATGCGACGATGGAGGCCGCGCTCTATCCGGCGGTGCGCTATCCGCTGCTGCGCTTTGCCTGTGCGTCGCTGCATGATGAGGTCACGGCTCCGGAGCTCTCCGGGACGATTCTGGCCCTGCATTCGATGTGCGACGTGCTCGTCATCGATCTGCCGACCGGACAGGCCGCCCTCGAGGAACGCATGCTGACGGGGGAGGACATGCGCATCGTCGTCTTGCGCCCGGACGATGCGTCCATCCGTTCCGCGGAACATCTGCTCGGCGGGGCATTGCCCTCCGGCGCGCAGAGCATGCTGCTTCTCAACAGGATTCAGCCCGCGCTGCTTCGCGCGGGGCAGCAGTACGACGATCAGACCGTGCAGATGACGTTGGATTGTCCCGTCCTGGGCGCGATTCCCGAGGACAGAACCATCCCGCTGAGCGCTGCAAAAGGACGGCCCGCCATCGAATGCGACGGTCCCGCCTGGACGGCACTGAGCCGGGCGCTCTCGCCGCTGGTTGGCCCCTGATGCTCCGACAGCGCAGCTTTCGCGATTTCCGTTTGCCGTCTGCCTCGCGGACAGGCCTTGATCATCCCTGAACAGGAGGAATTCATGCGCGTTTCCGATAACAGCAGGCTGTCCAAGCCGCATTTTGACTGGCAGCTGCTGATTGCCAGCTACATGCTGGCGCTCTATGGCGTTCTGGCCATCACCATCGCCAACTACGATCCGACACTGGGCACGGACCGCTCGCTGCAGGAGCTGGTCATGGACGCGAGCAACGGCCGCCTGCAACTGCTCTGGGTGGTCGTCAGCATGGTGGCGGTCAGCCTCGTGATGACGATCAAATACGACATCATCGGCAGGCTCTGGCCGATCATCTATGTGGTCGACGTGCTGCTGCTGGCGCTCGTTCTGGGCACCTCGCAGATCAACGGCGTCGCCGGCTGGTATCAGTTCCTCGACCGAACCTTCCAGCCCTCCGAGCTGGCCAAGCTTGCGCTCATCATCACGCTCTCCAAGGCGCTCACACGATACCCGGACAAGCCGATCCCCAATTTCCGGTATTTCCTCTATGTTTGCATCCATTTCGGCATCCCGGCCCTGCTGATTCTGCT
>SFHU01000105.1 GCA_004555535.1 Clostridiales bacterium | reverse complement strand
TTTTGACGGGGATCGGTTGACAATCTCGTCAGACATGTAGTATAATTGCGTTAAAGATTTGCGGGAAAACCGTGGCAAAACGCGAAGAAACAGGAATGCTGCCGGCACCGCTGCCGACAGGGCTTTGCTTTTCCCGACGCTTTCCGCCCGGGCCGCCTGACAAAGGAGAACAGGGCAAAGCAAAAGGCCGAATCTGTCCGTATGCCGGTTTCGCGCATGCGGTTGGAGAAATATTTTATTCGGAGGGAACCCATCATGAAAAAGCTGTTTGCTGTGGCGCTGGCCCTCGTGCTGGTCCTCTCGCTCGCCTCGATGGCCAGCGCTGAGGTCGTCTTCCAGCTCGCCGAGACCCACGCCGAAGGCTACCCGACCACCCTGGCCGACCAGGAGTTCGCCCGCCTCGTCGAGGAGCGCACTGAAGGCCGCGTGAAGATCGAAGTGTATTCCGGCTCCGTCCTCGCTGACGGCGAGACCACGGCCATCGAGATGCTCCAGGCCGGCACGCTGGGCTTCACCCGCGTCTCCGCTTCCCCGGTTGCGTCCTACGTCCCGGCGCTCAACGCCATCCAGCTCCCGTATCTGTACAAGAACTCCGAGCACGAGTGGGCGGTGCTTGACGGCGAGATCGGCCAGACGATGCTCGACGCCATCCAGGCGAGCGGCTCCGGCCTCATCGGCCTGTGCTACTACGACTCCGGCGCCCGTTCCTTCTACATCACCAAGGCCGCCTATGAGAAGGGCAACTTCGCCGAGGCTGACCTGACCGGCCTGAAGATCCGCATGCAGAACAACCCGATGATGGTCCGCATGATCGAGCTGCTGGGCGGCACCGGCGTGACCGGCATCGGCGCCAACGAGGTTTACTCCTCCATCCAGACCGGCGTCGTCGACGGCGCTGAGAACAACTGGCCGACCTACCAGAACATGGGCGACTACGAGGCCGCTCCGGTCTACGTGCTCGACTATCACACCCGCGTTCCGGAAATCCTCATCATGAGCGAGCTCGCCTCTATGATGGTTTCTCCGGAGGATCTGGAGATCATCAAGCAGACCGCGAAGGATACTGAGGCCTATGAGAAGGAGCAGTGGGCTCTGAAGGAGCAGTCCGCCGAGCAGATCATCCGCGACGCCGGCTGCACCATCGTCGACCTGACGCCTGAGCAGCTTGCGATCTACGAAGAGAAGATGGCTCCGCTGTATGACGAGTTCGGTGCTGGCTACGAGGACATCATCGAGCAGATCAAGGCTGTCGGCGAGAACTTCTGATCGTCTTGAAACAGGGGGGAGAGGGGGAGCTGTTTCGCCCTCTCCCTTTCTTCAGTTTCAGCGAAAGTTAAGGAATCTTAACGGCGATTGACCCACAGACCTCCAAAGAAAAGAGGAAATGCGTATGGCCAATATCCTGCGCAAAATCGATCACTGGCTGTGCACGATTCTGCTGCGCGTCGCCCAGGTTGCGATGCTCGCGCTGGTCGTGATCGTCACCTACACCGTGATTGCGCGTTTTGTCTTCAACACCGGCAACTCCTGGGCGGAAGAGGTTCCGCGCGTGCTGGTTGCCATCTTTGCGTTCCTCGCCTGCGCGATGGGCGTGCGCGACCACCTGCATACCTCGGTGGGCGTGCTCTACAACCGCCTGCCCGAGGGCGGCAAGGCGCAGAAGGCGCTGGATATCTTCACGGATGTCTGCGTGCTGCTGATTTCCATCTTTATGATCAAGGTTGGCGGCGACTACTGCTTCTCCCTGGCCTCCAAGGGCGGCAAGCTGCCGATGACCCAGTGGCCGGTCTGGATTCAGTATGTCTCCATTCCGATCTCCGGCTGCGTGATGCTGTTCCACTCGATCCTGTTCCTCACCGGCGTGCTCAAGCCGGGCGACACCTTCTTCTCTGACAGGATGGACGATCCGATGGAGAAGGCCAGGGCCATGATGAAGGCTGAGGAAGAAGCGAAAGAGAAGGGAGGCGCCAAGGCATGACAACCACTACTCTGGCCAGCATCGTTCTGCTGGGCGGCTTTATCGTTTTGATGCTGCTGAAGGTGCCTGTCTCCTTCTCGCTCCTCATTTCGACGATTTGCTCCGCGCTGATCTTCAAGAGCCAGATGATCGCTGCGCTCGTCGCCAGCGGCAACATGGATTTCCTCAGCGCGGTTGTCATCCAGCTGCAGGACGTCGTGACCAACATGGTCAAGGGCGTCGACTCGTTCAGTCTATTGTCAATCCCGTTCTTCATCCTCGCGGGCGAGATCATGGGCACCGGCGGCATCTCCGAGCGCCTGATCGCGTTTGCGAACCTGCTGGTCGGCTGGCTGCCGGGCGGCCTGGCGATCGTCAACTGCGTGGCCTCGATGCTCTTTGGCGGCATCTCCGGCTCCGCCGTTGCGGACGTCTCCTCCCTGGGCACCATGCTCATCCCGATGATGAAGAAGCAGGGCTATGACGACGACTTCGCCGTCGGCATCACCGTCACCTCCGCCTGCCAGGGCGTTCTGATTCCGCCGAGCCACAACATGGTCATCTACGCGCTGGCTGTTTCGGGCGTCGCGTCCGTCTCCATCGCCGAGCTGTTCATGGGCGGCGCGGTTCCGGGCATCCTGCTGGGCCTGGCGCTGAGCGTCGAGTGCTACATCCTCGCCAGGAAGCGCAATTATCCGGTCAGCGACAAGGTCCCGAAGGGTCAGCGCCTGAAGGTCGTCATCGACGGCATCCTGCCGCTGGGCACGATCATCATCATCATCGGCGGCGTCACCGCCGGCATCTGCACCGCGACCGAGGCTGCGGCTATCGCCTGCGTGTATGCGTTCGTCGTCGCGTTCTTCATCATCCGCGATGTCAAGCTCTCCGCGATGGGCGGCATTCTCAAGAATTCGCTCAAGACGCTGGCGATCGTGCTGACGCTGATCGCCTCCGCGAAGGCCTTCGCCGGCATGATGGCGATGCTGCGCATCCCCGCTGCGATCACCAACGCGCTCATCAGCATCACGAACAACAAGTATCTGCTGCTGCTGATCATCAACGTGCTGCTGCTCGCGCTGGGCTGCGTCATGGACATGGCGCCGCTCATCCTGATCATGACGCCGATCCTCGCCCCGATCTGCATCACCCAGCTGGGTATGGATCCGGTTCACTTCGGCGCGATGCTGATCTTCAACCTGGCCGTCGGCCTGTGCACGCCGCCTGTCGGCTCCGCGCTGTTCGTTGGCTGCGCCATCGGCAAGACGCCGATCGAGCGCACGGCCAAGGACATGCTGCCGATGTACGCGGTCATGGTCGGCATGCTGCTGCTGATCACCTACATCCCGGGGATCTCCATGCTGCTGCCGAACATCATGCGCTAAAGCAAACATTCAAAAAAACAGGGGCCCATCCGGATGGATGGGCCCTTGTTTGTGTGCATGAAAGCCTTTCAGTATCAATCGCCATCATGCCTGCTCATCGGTGCGGCTGCGCCACCACTGTGCTGCGCCGATCAGTCCGGCGTCATTGCCCAGGGCGGCACTCTCCAGCCGCAGGCCGCGGGCGAAGCAGGGCATCACGCCTGAGAGCACGCGCCGGCGCACGGGAGCGAGCAGCAGCTCTTGCTGGCAGACCCCGCCTCCCAGCAGAACCAGCTGCGGGTTGAGCAGATGGACGAGGCTGATGATGCCCAGGGACACATCCGCGCACCAGTCCTCAAGCAGCGCCAGCGCCTGGGGATGCCCCTGCTGTGCCAGCGCAAAGAGCGCGCGCCCGTCGAGATCGGGCATATCCAGCGCGGCGCGCGCCCGTCGGACGAGCGCGCCGGTGGAGGCATAACGCTCGTAGCAGCCGCACAGGCCGCAGGTGCAGGGCTCGCCGCCCGGATGGAGGATCATGTGGCCGATCTCCCCGGCAAGCCCGCGGCAGCCGCCCAGCAGGCGGCCGCCCGAGGCCATGGCGCCGCCGACGCCCGTGCCCAGCGTGACCATCAGCACATCCGCTGCGCCGCGGGCCGCGCCGGCGGTCATTTCGCCCAGTAGGGCGGCGTTGGCGTCGTTGAGCACATGCACGGGCAGGCGGAAGGCGGTCTCGAGCCGCTCACGGATGGGCGTGCCCTCGTAGCCCGGGATGCTGCCGTTGGTGCCGGCCACTGTGCCGTCGCCGTCGATCTGGCCTGTGGCCGCGACAGCGATCCCCGCGACGGCGGCGTCCGTCTCCCGCAGCAGCGCATGGATGGCCCGCTCCACCGTCCCCATCAGCGGCGTCCGGTAGCCATCGAAGCTGACGCTGACCTCGCGGCGGGCGTGCAGATGATTCTGCGCGTCCACGAGGGCCAGCTTGACGGCGGTGCCGCCCACATCAGCGGTCAGCAGCATGGCGCTCCTCCTCCACGGCACGCATGAACCGTCCCGCGATTTCCAGCGGCCGGGTGATGGCCCCGCCCACGACGACGGCCCACGCGCCGCGGCGCAGCATCTCCCGGGCTTCCTCCGGTGTGTGAATGCGGCCCTCGGCGATGACGGGGCAGGGCAGGACGGCGGCCATCTGCTCCACCAGCTCGAAATTCGGCCCGGGGCCGGCCTGCGCGGTCTGCGGCGTATAGCCGTTCATGGTGGTGCCCACCAGGTCCGCGCCGGCGGCATAGGCGGCCTGCGCCTCCGGCAGCGTGGCGCAATCCGCCATGATGATGATGTGAGGGTATTTGCTTCGCACCTGCCGCAGGAAGGCTGCCGGGGTCAGGCCGTCGCCGCGGGGGCAGTCGGTGCAGTCGATGGAGACGATGTCGGCACCGGCTTCCATGCATTCGTCGACCTCGCGCATGGTCATGGTGATGCGGCCCATGTAGCCGGGATAGTCCCGCTTGATCAGGCCGATGACCGGCAGACCGGTCTCCTCCTTGATGCCCGCGATGTCGCGCGCGGAGCTGGTGCGGATCATTTTGGCGCCTGCCTGCCGGGCGGCGCGGGCCATCAGCGGCATCACAGAGCGCTCGGCGTCGTAGAGCGGCTCGCCCGGCGTGGCCTGACAGGAGACGATCACCGTGCCGCGTATGAGGTCAAACAGCTGTTCCCGGGTCATGCCTGCTCCTCCTTTGTTCCGCAGAGAAAGTCCGGGCGATCGCCGCGCCGCCGCGCGTCCTGCAGCGCGCTGTCGATCAGCTGGCAGCAGCGCGCGACGGCCTGCTCGTCACCGGGCTGCAGATTCATCAGCGGCTCGCGGACGCCGCCCAGCTCGAGGCCGTGGCGCTGGGCCACCACGGCCTTGGCCACGGCATACATGTGCCCCCTGCCGGAGCAGAGCGCCGCGATGATGGCGTTGATGCGGAACTGAACCGCCCGCGCGCCGTCCAGATCGCGCCGGCGCAGCAGGGACTCTGCGTGCAGGAAGAGCTCCGGCATGACCGCGTAGGTGCCGCCGATGCCCGCGTCCGCGCCGATGACCCGCCCGCTGATGAACTGCTCGTCCGGCCCGTTGAACACGGTGAAGTCCGCTCCGCCCGCTGCCTTGAACATCTGGATGTCCTGCGCGGGCATCGAGGAATTCTTGACGCCGCGCACCAGGGGGTTGCGCAGCATCCGCTCAAGCAGGGGCAGCGTCAGCGAAACGCCCGCCAGCTGCGGGATGTTGTAGATGATGAAGGGCGTGTGCGGCGCGGCAGCGGAGATGTCGTTCCAGTACGCGGCAATCGCCTCGTCAGACAAATGGAAGTAGATCGGTGGAATGGCGGCGATGGCGTCCACGCCGAGGCTTTCGGCGTGCGCGGCGAGGCGGCGGCTGTCGCGGGTGTTGTTGCAGGCGACGTGGCAGATCACTTTGACCTTGCCGCCTACGGCGTCCATGACGCTTTCAAGCACCTGCATGCGCTCCTCCACGTCCAGATAGATGCATTCTCCGGACGAGCCGTTGACATACAGGCCCTGAACGCCCGCGCGGCACAGGTGCTCCGCGAACGCGGCGCTGCGCCGGGGGCTGATGGCTCCGCGCTCGTCATAGCAGGCGTAGAACGCCGGATAGATCCCCGTGAATGGACTGCTCATGGTGGGTCAGCTCCTTGAATGGTTGATCATGCGGGAAGGGAACGGGGGAGTCACGCCTGTGCGGCGTCTTCGCCGAGGAAGAGCCGCGCGAGGCGCAGCCGTGCCAAACAGCTGCCATCCCCGGCGCCGCCGGCACAGTAGGCCAGCAGCAGACGGCCGGGGGCTTCCTCGAAAATGGCGGTGTAGCAATATCCCCGGAAGGGGTCGCTCTCCAGAAGCACGGGATCATTCCAGGTCTGCCCGTCGTCCTGGCTCAGACGCAGGGCCAACGGCGTCCGTCCACCTGTCCAGATTCCCCGCGCATAGGCGCTGCGTCCGTTGTACAGGGGCACGGGGTTGTACAGCGCCAGCAGAGCGCCATCCGATAGGCGCCGGACGCTCATGGGGGACAGCGGCGAGGTGAAGCGCGAAGGGGCGGGCGGCGTCCAGCTCCGGCCGCCGGTGAAGGAAAACATCTCCCACTGGCTGCCCAGGTCGGTGCGGGCCCAGGACCAGAGACGCCCGTCGCGCAGCTCCAGCACGCCAGGCTCCTGGAGCCCGCTGCCGCAGGCATCCGCATAGGGCATGACGCCCTTGCCGGGCAGCTCGTAAAAGCTCTGTCCGTCGTCGTCGGAGCGGAAGAACACCGCCTCGGCGCGCGGGTCAAAGTAGACGCTCCCGTCTGCGCGCAGGAACTTCTTGTGTTCGGCTGCGGGAACAAGGATGCTCCCGCCGGTCAGGCGGCAGACGCGGTCGTTGTTGACGACGAAATAGCCTGCGCGTGCCGTGACGGGCGTAGGGGAGGACCAGGTCTTTCCCTCGTCGCCGGAGCGGCGCAGGACCATCTCAAGGCTTGTCTGGCCGTGGCGGCGCAGGTAGAAAAGGCCGATGTCTCCGTTTACCATGCGCAGGAGCGAAACGGACATCAGGTTTTGCGCACCGTCGTCTGGCACGGGGATCAGCGGCGCGGGCCGGGAAGCGGCATCGCCGTCGAGCGTCAGCGCCCACAGCTCCGCGGCGGCATCGTCCTGAACGCTTCCTGAAAAGTGGCTGTAAACGAAGAGAATGCTGCCATCCCGCAGCGCCAGGAAGGCGCCCTCGCTGTTTCGAGGATTGCCCGGGGAGGGAGGAAGATCGAACAGATGCTTCAGGTGCATGGCGGCCTCCTGGATGAAAAGGATGGATTGGGATACGGATTTATCCCCAATTGCTTCAATGCGCGCGAAGCGAAGAAGGGAGTCTGAGGGATGAAATCCCTCAGGCGGGTTGGGGCGGAAGCCCAAAGGTTCCAATAAGATGAAAATGCATCGTTTCAGAGCAGACCACAAAGCGATCTACGATTGAAACGGGTTTGGTTTGCAAAGCATGAACTCAGGAACATACCAGTATGAACAACTATATACTATAAATGAAAACGCTGTCAAGGGGCTGCGGGAACGGCGGGCGCAAAAAAGGGCTGTCCCGGCATGACAACGGGGTTGTCATGCCGGGACAGCGCCTGGCGAGCGGGAATTACTTCTTGCCGTTCTGGTAATCGTGGGAGAAGACGTAGTCCTTGTCCGGCAGAATGGCGTTGACGACGATGCCGGTGATGGCGGCGACGGCCAGACCGGAGAAGCGGATCGTCAGACTGCCGATGTTGAAGGCGATCGCGCCGGCAGTGGAGAACGTGATGCCCAGGCCCAGGGACATGATCAGGGAGGCGACGATGACGTTGCGGCTCTTGGAGAGGTCGACCTGGTTCTCGACCAGGTTGCGCACGCCGATCGCGGAGATCATGCCGTAGAGGATCAGGGAGACGCCGCCGATGGTGCCGGTGGGCATCGCGGCGATCAGCGCGGAGAACTTCGGGCAGAAGGAAGCGATGATCGCGAAGATGGCGGCGAGGCGGATGACGCGCGGGTCATAGACCTTCGTCAGCGCGAGCACGCCAGTGTTCTCGCCGTAGGTCGTGTTCGCGGGCGCGCCGAAGAGGGAGGCCAGCGCGGTCGCCAGGCCGTCGCCCATCAGGGTGCGATGCAGGCCCGGGTCCTCGATGAAGTTCTCGCCGACGGTGGAGGAGATCGCGCAGACGTCGCCAATGTGCTCGATCATCGTCGCAAAGGCGATGGGCATGATGGCGATGATCGCGGTCACCAGCAGGTTGGTGTCGCAGTTGCCGATGAGGGAGAAGACGGTGTTCTCCATCTTGACCGGCAGGCCGATCCACGATGCGGAGGCCACGCCGGAGAAATCCACCTGGCCCAGCAGCGCGGCGAACACATAGGAGACGAGCACGCCCATCAGGATCGGGATGATCTTCAGCATGCCCTTGCCCCAGATGTTGAAGATGACGACGGTCACGATGGCCAGCAGCGCGACGGCCCAGTGGCCCGTGCAGTTGTTAATGGCGGAATTGGCGAGCGTCATGCCGATGCAGATGATGATCGGGCCGGTGACGACCGGCGGGAAGAAGCGCATGATGCGCTGGGTGCCGAAGCTCTTGACCAGAGCGGCCAGCACGAGATAGAGCAGACCGGAGCAGGCCACGCCCACGCAGGCGTAGGGAAGAAGCTCAGCCTCGCCGGCAGGCGCGATGGCGGCGTAGCCGGCCAGATACGCGAACGAGCTGCCCAGGAACGCGGGAACCTTGCCCTTGGCGAGGAAGTGGAACAGCAGCGTGCCAAGGCCGGCAAACAGCAGCGTCGCCGAGACGCTCAGGCCGGTCAGCGCGGGAACGAGGATCGTCGCGCCGAACATGGCGAACATGTGCTGCAGACCCAGCACGAGCATTTTCGGCACACCCAGAGAGCGCGCGTCGCGGATACCTTGATTCTCCATGACGAAAAAACTCCTTTTGTGTTTTTTGCATGAAACGCGAACGTTCCATGCACATTGCTGAATATTATAGGCGAACAAGAGCGAAAAATCAAGTACACCGGGGAAAAAAGGTTAGAAATCCGTGCCGTCCCCACCGGCGGGCGGACGCAGGAGCCCCTTGCCTTCGCCGGCGAAAGCGGGTACAATAGAGACAGACAACCAAAGAGGAAAAGGAGGGCTTTTCTTGGGCTATATCGCGGGCATCGGCGGGGCGAACATGGACATCCATGGCCGCGGCGACCATCCGCTCATCATGCGCGATTCCAACCCCGGCACGCTGCACATGTCGCTGGGCGGCGTTTGCCGCAACATCTGCGAAAACCTGGCGAGGCTGGGCGAGGAGGTCCGGCTGGTGACGGTCGTGGGCGACGACATGCACGGGCGCAGCATCATCGAGGGCTGCGAGCGCGCGGGCATCGACATGCGCTTCACGCACATGCTGCCGGGCGAGCGGTCCTCGAGCTATATCTCGATCATGGACGCCGACGGCGACATGCTCCTGGCGATGAGCGACATGCACATCATCAAAAAGCTCGACGCGCGGCTGGTGGATGAATCGCAGGAGGTGCTCTGCAGCGCGGATCTCGTCGTCTGCGATGGCAACCTCTCCGCGAGGACGCTGGAGCGGCTGACGCAGGTGTGCACGAGACCGCTGTATGTCGATCCCGTGTCGACGGCCTGGGCGAAGGAGCTGAAGCCCTTCATCGGATTTTTCGACACGGTCAAGCCCAACCGCATGGAGCTGGAGGCGCTCACGGACTGCCCGGCGGACACGCCGGCGCGCCTGGAGCTGGCCTGCGACATCCTGCGCGGCAAGGGCGTGCGGCGTGTGTTCGTGAGCCTGGGGCGTGAGGGCATGTTTTACAAGGGGCCGGAGGGCGCGATTCGCCGCGTCAGCCGCCCGTTTGACGGCATGGTCAACGCCACGGGCGCGGGCGATGCCGCGATGGCGGGCATCGTTTACGCGACGCGCCGGGGATATGACGCGGAGCAGACGGTGCTCTGCGCGATGGCCGCGGGCATGGTCGCCATCGCTTCCCCCGACACCATCAGCAGCGGGATGAATCCCGCAGCGCTGAAAACCATGATCAAGGAGTATCTGATATGAGCACGATCAATCTGAAGCAGTTTATGGACATCACCCCCGAAATCGAGGAGGCTGTGCGCACGGGCAAGCCCGTCGTCGCACTGGAGAGCACGATCCTCAGCCACGGCATGCCCTACCCCGAGAACCTCGGCTTTGCGCGCGAGGTGGAGAAGATCATCCGCGCGGAGGGCGCGGTGCCGGCGACCATGGCGGTCATCGACGGAAGGCTCAAGGCGGGCCTGACAGAGGAGGAGCTTGTGCGCATGTGCGAGGCGAAGGACGTCCTCAAGGTCAGCCGCCGCGACCTGCC
>SFHU01000104.1 GCA_004555535.1 Clostridiales bacterium | reverse complement strand
CCGTTCCCCCGTCCCGGATCGAGGCCGCCGCGCGACTGAACGTCCCCGGCCAGAAAATGCCGACCGAGAAGCCCGTGACCGCGCAGCCGATCAGACTCAGGACCGGCGAGGGCACGAAGACGATGCAGCCGTAGGCCGCGATGCACAAAAGGGCGCTGGCCCGCATATACCGCCCCAGGTCGAGCTTCCCGCCGTACCTGCCGAACAGTGCCCGGGAAATGCCCATGGCCGCGGCGAAGGCCATCGGGCCCGCCAGGTCCCCCACCGTCTTCGACACGCCGAGGCCCTGCTCGGCAAAGGCGGAGGACCACTGGCTCACCGCCTGCTCCGCCGCACCGGCGCAGAGCATCATGAGCATGAAGACCCAGAACAGCTTCTTCCGGCACAGCTCGCGCAGCGGCAGGGCCCCGGTCTCGCCGCTCTGGATGGGATAGAGCGGCGCGCCGGCGAAGAAAATACCGTTGGCCAGCGGGACAAGCGCCCACAGAAGGGCCATGATCTTCCACTTTTCGATGCCGAAAACGGCGAAAAACGCCGTGGACAGCAGCACGACGGCCATATGGCCCCAGCAGTAGAACGAGTGCAGGAGGCTCATGTAGCGCTCCTTGTTGTCCGTCGGGCAGGACTCCATGATTGGGCTGATCAGCACCTCGAGGAGCCCGCCGCCCAGCGCATAGACGGCGACGGCGACCGTCAGCCCGGCCGCGGGATCCGGAAATACATCCGGCAGGATCGTCAGCAGCACGAGCCCCGCCGCGGAGAACGCGTGCGAGAGCAGGATCGCCGCGCGGTAGCCGATGCGGTCAAGAAACCAGGTCGACAGCAGATCGACGCCCAGCTGGCGGCGCCCACGTCCACCCCTGTCCACGGCAATCCCAAGGCCGGCGCCCCCAAGGACAAGGAAACCCGTCCCACCGCGACCGCTGAGTACAGCGATGCGTTCTGGAACATGATCCGCGCCCGGGGCAACTACGGTGAGATCCATAACGCGCTGTCCATCGGTCAGGATACCGAGGGCGGCTATACCGTGCCCGACGAGTTTGATCGCAAGCTGGTGCAGGCGCTGGGCGGCGAGGAGGCCATCGCGCCGCTGTGGGAGCTGGCGGCGCTGGCGACCATCGCGGACATCGTGCCGCTGCTGGGCGAAAACCGCGTGATCGTCTCCTTCGGCCTGGCGGACATGGCCAGAACCAAACGCCCGGGGCTGATCGCGCTGATGGAGTCCGCAGGGGTCGATCCGGGAAGCGTCACCTCGTCGGACGTCGCTTTCCGGATGGCGCCGCGTATCAACGCGGGCGGCAGACTGGCGCTCGCCTCGCGCGGCGTCGAGCTGCTGACCACGCGCAAGAGCGATGTGGCCCGGGAAATCGCCGCGGAGCTCGATCAGGACAACGTCAAGCGGCGTGAGCTGGAGATCGAGATCTTCACGCAGGCGGACGCGATCACGCGCAGGGAGATCGACTTCAGGGAGGAGCGCGCCATCGTCGTATGCGGCGAGGGCTGGAACCCCGGCGTCATCGGGCTGGCGGCCTCCCGGCTGGTGGAAAAGTACAAGTGGCCGACCGTGCTGCTCTCGCAGGACGGCGATGTCTGCGTGGGCTCCGCGCGCTCTATTCCCGGGGTGGATATTCATCGGGCGATGGCCGAGTGCCGGGATCTGTTCGTCCGCTTTGGCGGACACGCGCAGGCGGCGGGCCTGACGATTGAGACGAAGCATGTGCCGGAGTTCCGGCGCAGGCTGACACAGGCCATCCGCAGGCAGGCCAGCCCCGAGGCATTCATCCCGACGGAGGAATACGATCTGGAGCTGGAGCTCTCCGAGATGACGGAGGAGCTTGTTGAGGCGTTTGACTCGATGCAGCCGACGGGCTTTGGCAATCCCGCGCCTGTCTTCTGCCTGCGCGGCGTGCATACGACGGATGTGCGGCAGATCGGCAAGGACGGCGCGCATCTGCGGATGCGCCTGGCCCAGGGCAGCGAGATGCGCAGCGCCATCGCCTTCCGGATGGGCCCGCGCGCCCGCTCGATGCCGGAGGTGATCGAGGCGGTGGTCAGCCTGTCCATCAACGAATGGCAGGACAGGCGCAGCGTCCAGTGCGAAATCCGGCAGTTTCAGGCATATATGCCCGCCAAGGCGTTTTTGCAGGAATGCCAGCGGCAGGAGAGCGGGATCGACCGCGCGCTGCTGGAGACGCTCTCTGGCAAGGGCGAGGCGCGCGCGGAGGGCGCGGAGCGCATGAAGCTCGAGGAAGCGAAGCGGGTGCTCTCGGATGAATTGCTGACAGCTTATCAGGGTACGCTTCTGTGTGTGCACACCCTTCCCGCGCTGAAGATGGCAAACATCCATCTGGCGATTCTGCATGCGCAGCTCGACTACGCGCTGGGCGAGCTGAGCGACGAGCGGATGTTCAACACGCTGGTGATGGCGCCCGACTGGGCGCAGATCCGGTGCCAGCCGCGGGCAATCGTCATGCTGGACGGCTTTGTAAACGATGTCGAGCGCGGCGCGGTGCTCGCGCAATTCCCGGAGGCGAGGGTCATCGAGGTTTCCGGGCTGGAGCAGCAGAGCGCAGCCGCCGCGCAGCGGCTGCTTCCGCCGGACGACGCGCTCAGGACGCTCTATCGCGCGCTGCGTCAGCGCGAGGCGATGGACAACACGCTGTCCGTTCTTGCCGCACAGACGGGGTTGACCGAGAGCATGGCGTTGTGCGGGCTGTACATCTTCAGGGAGCTCGCGCTCATAGAGTTTACGCTGTCGCCCTTCCGCTACCGGCTGCTGCTCAGCGGCAGGGTTTCGTTGGAGGCGAGCGCCGTTCGCGGCAGACTGCGGGAGATGGCAGCGGCCAGGGGAGGCTGAATGCGGCGCCTGAATGCACAAGAAGGGGAACGAAAGGGGGATACCGGTTTTGACGCAGGAGGAATGTAAGAATCTCGATGAGCTCGTTGGGACGCTGGTGAAATATCATCCGGAAGCCAACGTGGAGCTGGTAGAGAAGGCCTATCACTTTGCCGAAAAGGCCCACGCCGGGCAGATGCGCAAGTCCGGTGAACCGTACTTTATTCATCCGCTGACGGTGGCGGGCATACTCGCCAAGCTGATGCTCGACGCGCCGACCATTGCCGCGGGCCTGCTGCATGACACCGTGGAGGACTGCGAGGACGTGACGCTCGAGGTCATCGAGCGCGAATTCGGTCAGGAGGTCGCCCTGCTGGTCGACGGCGTGACCAAGCTCAAGCGTCTCGACTTTTCCTCGCGCGTGGAGCAGCAGGCGGAGAGCATCCGCAAGATGATCCTGGCGATGAGCAAGGACATCCGCGTCGTGCTCATCAAGCTGGCGGACCGCACGCACAACATGCGCACGCTCAAATCGCAGCCGCCGGAGAGCCAGAAGCGCATCGCGCAGGAGACGCTGGATATCTATGCGCCGCTGGCGCACAGGCTGGGCGTCTACAAGATCAAGCAGGAGCTGGAGGACCTCTGCCTGCGCTATCTCGATCCGGAGGGCTATCAGAACCTGATCGTCAAGGTCGGCATGAAGCGGGCGGAGCGCGAGGCGAACATCCGCGCCGTCATCAACACGCTCAGCGACAAGATCAAGGAGATGAACATCCACTACGAGATCGACGGGCGGCCCAAGCACTTCTACAGCATCTACCGCAAGATGGTGCTCCAGCACAAGCCATTTGAGCAGATCTTTGATCTGATCGCGATCCGCGTGCTGGTGGATACCGTGCAGGACTGCTACGCCGTGCTGGGCATCGTGCATACGCTCTGGAAGCAGGTGCCCAACCGCTTCAAGGACTACATCTCCATGCCCAAGCCCAACATGTACCAGTCGCTGCACACGACGGTCGTGGGCGAAAACGGCATGCCCTTCGAGGTGCAGATCCGCACCTACGAGATGCACCGCATCGCGGAATATGGCATCGCGGCGCACTGGCGCTACAAGGAAGGCAAGCAGGTCGCCGACGCGCTGGACAACAAGCTCTACTGGCTGCGCCAGATTCTGGACTGGCAGAACGACACCCGCGATTCCGAGGAATTCATCAAGTCGCTCAAGGTCGATCTGTTCAGCGACGAAATCTTCGTCTTCACGCCCAAGGGCGAGATCATCGACCTGCCCAAGGGAGCAACACCCATCGATTTCGCCTACCGGATTCACAGTGCCGTTGGCAACAAATGTGTCGGCGCGAAGATTAACGGACGCATCGTGACGCTCGACGCCCAGCTGGCCACGGGCGACTTCGTCGAGATCATCACCCAGCAGAACAGCAAAGGCCCCAGCCGGGACTGGCTCAAGATCGCCAAGACCTCGCAGGCCAAGGCAAAGATCCGCCAGTTCTACAAGAAGGAGCTCAAGGAGGAGAACATCGCCAGCGGCAAGCAGATGCTCGAGTACGAAGCCAAGCGCCAGGCCTCGAGCCTGCCCGCGCTGCTCAAGACGGAGTATGTCGAGCCGATCCTGCACAAGTTCTCCTTCGCGGATCTGGATGACCTCTATGCGGCGGTCGGCTGCGGCGGCATCACGGCGGCGCAGGTCGTCACGCGCCTGCGCGAGGAGCAAAAGAGCCATGAAAAGCCCCTGATCCCCGTGCTGCCCAGGACGAGCGAGAACGCGCCGTTCAAATCGAGCGCCTCGGCTAAGAACGACATGGGCATCATGGTCGCCGGCCTGCCGGACTGCCAGGTACACTTTGCCAAGTGCTGCACGCCGCTGCCGGGCGACGAGATCGTCGGCTACATCACGCGCGGGCGCGGCGTGACGATCCACTCCAAGGAGTGCATGAACGTCAACGCCTCGCATGACCCGGCGCGCTGGGTCGCGGCGGAGTGGTCGGATACGACCAATTCCTCCTACAACGGCTCGATTCAGATACTGGCCTATGACCGGCACAACCTGATCGCCGACCTGATGAGCTATCTCTCCGCTCAGAAGGTGACGGTTTGCGCGCTCAACGCGCGCGTGAACAGCGCCAACCAGACCTGCACGATCGAGCTGACGCTGCAGGTCGCCAACAAGCAGGAGCTCGACTGGGTGATCAAGCAGATCGCCAAGCGGCAGGATACCATCGAAATTTTCAGAATTTAAAGGAGTTTTCCGGCATGAGACTGGTGATACAGAGGGTGCTCGAGTCGAGTGTGCGCGTCGATGGAAGCGTCGTGGGCAGCATTGGCAAGGGCTTCATGGTGCTCTGCGGCGTCGAGGATGGGGACACCCAGGAGGACGTGCGCTACTGCGTCGACAAGACCGTGAACCTGCGCATCTTTGAGGACGAGGCGGGCAAGATGAACCACTCGATCCTCGATGACGGCGGCGAGATCCTCGCGATCTCGCAGTTCACGCTGCATGGCGATGTCCGCCATGGCCGCCGGCCGAGCTTCATCAAGGCGGCGCGCCCGGAAACGGCTGTGCCGCTGTACGACGCCTACTGCGAGGGCCTGCGCGCCGCGGGCATCCACGTGGAAACCGGCATCTTTCAGACGGACATGAAGGTCTCGCTCGTCAACGACGGGCCGGTGACGCTGCTCGTCGATTCGAGGAGGACGTTCTGATGATGGAAAATCTCGACATTCGAACGGTCACCGGCGGGCCGCTGGAGGTCAATACCTACGTCGTGGGACCGGGCGGCGGGCAGGAATGCCTGCTGATCGATCCCGGCGCGGAGTTCGCATCGGTCGAGGGCGCGGTCTGCGGGCGGACGGTCACGGCTGTGCTGCTGACGCACGCGCACTTTGACCACATGCTCTTTGCGCGGCCCTGGCTGGAGCGCGGCGCGAAGCTCTATGTACATGAGCTCGATGCGCCGGCGCTTGCCGACCCGGAGCTCAACGTCTCCGGCGTCATCGGCGCGAAGCTCACGCTGCCGCAGGCCGACGTGCTGCTGCACGAGGGCGATGTCGTGCGGGAGGCGGGCCTTGAGCTGACCGTCCTGCATACGCCGGGACACACGCCGGGCGGCGTCTGCTACCAGGCGGGCGACGTGCTCTTCAGCGGCGATACGATGTTCTACGGCAGCTATGGCCGCGTCGATCTGCCCGGGGGCAACAACATGCAGATGGCGATGTCCCTCAAGCGGCTGCTCGCGCTGCCCAAGGAGACGGTCGCCTATCCCGGCCACGGTATGAAGACGAAGATCGCCTGGGAACGGGGGCAATACGCGTGAAAATAGCGATTGAGACGCCGCTGCCGGCGTTTCAAAACGATATTGCCGACGTCGTTCGCCTGTTCTATGGCGAGGGCGCCGCGGTGACCATGCAGGAGGAGCATGACGCGGAGCTGATCCACAGCCACAGGCTCGACGGCGCGCTCTGGCGCGAGAGTTTCGCGCTGACAGCGGGGCCAAAGAGTCTCTTCATGGGGATGAGCGGCGAAGCGGTTCCGGATGGAGGCCTGGAGGAAAAGCGCCAGCTCAAACGGCTGATCAAGCGCTGCTGCTATCAGCTATTAAAGCGCTATACGGGAAGGCATCCTGCGTGGGGATCGCTGACGGGCATCCGCCCGACGCGGCTGTATTACCAGCAGCTGGAGCGGGGCCTCTCCCGCGACGAGGCGCGGCAGGCTCTTTCGGAGCTGTTTGATCTCTCACAGGAAAAGATCAGCTTGCTCGACGAGATCATCGAAGCGCAGGAGGGCTTCATCCGGCGGGAAACAAACGCCTGCGACCTGTACGTCGGCATTCCGTTCTGCACGACGCGCTGCGCGTACTGCTCCTTTTCCTCAGGCGAGATCGGCGACGGGCACCTCGTGGAGCCCTATCTGACGGCACTGTTTCGCGAGATCGACGCCTGCGCCGATATGGCGAAGGACATGGGGCTTGATACGCGCGTCGCGTATGTCGGCGGCGGTACGCCCAGCAGCCTGAGCACGGCGCAGCTTGACCGGCTGCTCTCGCGCATGGAGGTGCGGTTCGGCCCGTTCGTCGAGCTGACGGTGGAAGCGGGGCGGCCGGACACGCTGGACGCGGAGAAGCTGCGGATGCTGCGCGATCATCCCGTCACACGCATCTCGATCAATCCCCAGACGATGAACGACGAGACGCTTGCGCGCATCGGCCGGGCGCATACGGCGCAGCAGACTGTCGACTGCTACAATCTGGCGCGGCAGCTTGGGTTTGACGACATCAATATGGATGTAATCGCCGCGCTGCCGGGCGAGGACTATGCGATGTTTGCGCGGACACTTAAGGCAATTCGGGCGCTTTCGCCGGAGAGTCTGACCGTGCACACGCTGGCGATCAAGCGCTCCTCGCGGCTGCATGAGCAGGGATACCGGCAGAGCGAACAGGATGTGGCCGACATGGTCGCGCTGGGGCGGGAGACCGCGCATGCGCTGGGCATGAGGGCCTACTATCTCTACCGTCAGAAATACATGGCCGCCAACCTGGAGAATGTCGGCTATGCGAGAGAAGGGTTTCTCTGCCGCTACAACATCGACAACATGGAGGAGACGGCCAGCGTCCTCGCGCTGGGCGCGGGTGGAATTTCAAAATGCGTCATGAGGCAAGAGGAAAAGATCCTGCGCGCACCGAATATAGCCAATATTGAGCAATACATCGAGCGCGTGGACGAGATGGTCGAGCGCAAGCGTGAGGCCTTTTCGCACAAGGCCGTTCAGCTTGAGCGAAGCGGCCTGACGCCAAAGGAGGGGGAGCCGTGCTCATCAGCGACAAGCAGGAATTGAGGCGCTGCGTCAAGCAGGCGGTGCGGCGCGCGCAGGTGTCGGAGACGATGCTCTGCTTTGACGTGCAGCAGGGCGAAATGGGCGTGGAACCGCTGATGGCGTCACTGCGCCAGGGCCAGGGGACGCCGTTTGGCGAGGACGGCGCGGCGGTGTATGCCGCGCTGGATGCGTTGGGGCTGCCCATCCGGGATCCTGCTAGCGCCATCTCCATGCAGCAGAGCTATGAGCGAAACGCCTGGCTGCGGGAGGTGCTCGACGTCATGCGGGCGCAGCGGGTGCTTGTCACGGTTTCGCTTGAGCGGGCGCAGGAATTTCTGCCCAGCGACGACCGTCTCGTCGCTCTGCCGGTCATCGACAGCGCGTGCTTTGTGCCGGGGCGCTATGGCGTCGATTACAGGGCTGTGGCCGCCCGAATCGCCGAAGCCGCGCATGCCTGCGGAGCGCGGGATCTGCTCGTGCGCGACGTGCCGGAGGACGCGCTGTGCTATGCGGTGTTGCCGGCGTGCGAGGATGCGCGCTGCGTGCTGCATACCGCGCTGGAGGGCGAGGCGCAGGTTCGCGCGTTTGCGGCGCTGCTGGATGAATTCTCCGGCGTGCGCGCCATCGCGAGCGCTGAAGGAGAAGCCGAAACGACGCTCATTGCGTTGGCAGCGCAGAGGCCCCGGCTGCTCGTCCGGTTGACGGACATGAGCCATCTGCCGCTGGCGCTTGAGGCGCTGGGCGCGCGCTTCCTGCCGTATGCCAGTGGTGCGCCGCTTCCCGAGCTGATGCTGGGCCGCTGGATTGGTGCGCGGGAACGTCTCTGGCCGCTGCTGGCGGATGCGTATCTGCCGCTGGCGCGCGCGGGCTATCCGCTTGACAGCCAGAGGATCGAACGTGACGTCGCGGTGCTGCTCACGGAGAATCTCAGGGCGTTGTACGCCTGAATACGCTTAAAATGAATGGAGGACACAAGCATGAATCCCGTATTTACGATTGAGATGGAAAACGGCAAGGTCATGAAGGGAGAACTCTATCCGGACATCGCGCCCATCAGCGTCGCGAACTTCGTCGAGCTGGCCAACAAAGGCTTTTATGACGGCGTGATCTTTCACCGCGTGATCCCCGGCTTTATGATTCAGGGCGGCGACCCTCAGGGGCGCGGCACCGGCGGCCCGGGCTACTGCATCAAGGGCGAGTTTGCGCGCAACGGCTTTGCCAATCCGCTCAAGCACACCCGCGGCGTGCTCTCCATGGCGCGCAGCAACATGCCCAACTCCGCCGGATCGCAGTTCTTCATCATGGTCGACGACGCGCCGTATCTGGACGGCCAGTATGCCGCGTTCGGTAAGGTGACGGAGGGCATGGACACGGCGGACGAGATCGTCAGCGTGCCGCGCGATGCGATGGACAAGCCCTATGAGGCGCAGCGCATGAAGTCCGTGCGCGTGGAGACCTTCGGCGCGACCTATGTCGCCGAGAAGCTCAAGAGCTGGTTCTGATGGGGGAAGCGCCGTGAAAAAGAACAAGGTCGTCGTCCATCTGATGGGACGTGACTACACGCTTCTGACGGAGAAGACACCGGACGAGGTCCAGCGCATGGCCCGCTATGTCGACAGGACGATGCGCGAGCTCGCCATCACGACCCGGGCGGCGGAGGGGATGGTTCCCGTGCTCACCGCGATGACGCTGGCAGACGAGCTGTTTCACGCGCAGGATGAAAACCTACGCCTTCAAAGAGAGCTGGCCGCAATGGGGCCGAAGCCGGAGGCGTGATATTGCGGCGGCCGCAGGGACTTGACTGCGCCGCCGTTTTTTGGAGGCATTATGGAATTACTCTCTCCGGCGGGCAACCGCGAGGCGCTCGTCGCGGCGGTTTCCTGCGGCGCGGATGCCGTCTACCTCGGGTATACGGCCTTTGGAGCGCGCAGCTATGCGGGCAATTTTGACGGGCCGGGGCTTGAAGAGGCCGTCGCCTATGCCCATGAGCGTGGGAGAAGGATCTATGTGACGGTCAACACGCTGGTCAAGCAGTGCGAGACGGATGACCTGTGCGACGTGCTCGAGCTGCTGGCGCGCTGCGGCGTCGATGCCATCCTCGTGCAGGATTTTGGCGCGGCGCGCATCGCGAGAGCGCGCTTCCCGGAGCTGACGCTGCACGCGAGCACACAGATGACCGTCAACAACGCGCAGGGCGCGGCACTGCTCAAGCGCCTGGGCTTTGAGCGCGTCGTGCCGGCCCGGGAATGCAGCCTTTCCGAGCTGCGGCGGATGGCGGACACGGGCGTGGAGATCGAGGCCTTTGCGCACGGAGCGCTCTGCGTGGCGGTGTCGGGCCAATGCTTGTTTTCGAGCATGATCGGCGGGAGGAGCGGCAACCGTGGCCGCTGCGCGCAACCGTGCCGCCTGCCTTATGGTTTGGAGGACGGCACGAAGGGCTACCTCCTCTCCACGAAGGACCTCATGTTGATCGACCGTCTGCCCGAGTTGCGGGATGCGGGCGTCTATTCCTTCAAGCTGGAGGGACGCATGAAGCGGCCGGAGTATGTCGGCATCGTGACGCGCGCCTATCGGAAAGCGCTCGACGCGGCGCAGGCCCATGTGCCGTAT